>CAZTHH010000078.1:0-1635 GCA_964613545.1 uncultured Candidatus Saccharibacteria bacterium | reverse complement strand
CCGATGAAAGATACACCGACAGTTACTGCGCTTGTTTTGGTGGGGACGGGGAGTGATTACGAGACAAAAGAGATAAATGGAATTTCTCACTTTTTGGAGCATATGTGCTTTAAGGGTACGACAAAACGCCCAACAGCACAGATGATTTCACATGAATTAGATGCACTGGGATCTCAGTATAATGCGTTTACTGACCATGAGCTGACGGGATACTATGCAAAAGCTGACGCAAAAAAGTTTAAGAAAATTTTTGAAATCATTTCTGATATTTATCTACACTCTACATTTCCTGAAAGTGAAATGGAAAAAGAAAAAGGAGTGATTGTAGAAGAAATAAATATGTATGAGGATATGCCACATCGCCATGTGCACGATTTATTTTCCGAGCTCTTGTACGGCGATCAGCCAGCAGGGTGGAATATTGCCGGCACGAAAGAAAATGTAAAAAAGATGACTCGTGATGATTTTGTAAAATATCACCACGCACACTACGTGCCAAAAGCAACGACGATTGTCGTCGCGGGAAATGTCACTTCAAATGAAGTACTCAGTGAATCTAAAAAACATTTTGGAAAAATGCTCGAAGGGAAAAAGGGAAAGAAAATAAAAACCCTCGATACGCAATCTGTACCCAAAGCACTCGTTACATTCAAAGACACTGATCAATCACATTTTGTGCTTGGGGTACGAACCTTTGATATGTTTTCAAAAAAGAATACGGTGCTTTCTGTCCTCGGTGCAGTCCTTGGTGCGGGGATGAGTTCACGTTTATTTACAAAACTTCGTGAGGAGATGGGTGCTGCCTATTATGTGAATGCCTATAATAGTACGTCACTTGATCACGGGGTCTTTCAGATTTCTGCGGGGGTGACGACGACACGAGCCGAAGAGGTAATTACTGAAATTATAAAAGAATGTGCTCGATTAAAGACGGAACTCGTTACTCCAAAAGAGCTTGCGAAAGTAAAATCATTTATTATTGGAAATTCTAAAATGGCACTTGAGGCGACTGATGATATTGCAAATTATTATGGGGGACAGCAACTCCTTAAAAATGAATTAAAAACAATTGATGAAAAAGCAAAAGCCATCATGAAGGTTACTGCAAAAGATATACAAAAAATTGCAAAAGAAATATTTGTGGATGAGCATTTAAACCTTGCTATTATTGGTCCGCACAAGGAACAGGCTTCATTTTTAAAGATATTACACTTCTAGTTTTTGTGGTATTATGGTGGTATGTCAGATAATAAAAATATAACAGTCACCATAAGCATGACCACAATCGTGCGGGTGCTTCTCCTGGGGGTCCTTATTGTGGCCATTATCAAGCTAAAGAGTCTTGTGCTTGTTATCCTTACTTCTATTGTGCTCGCATCATTTGTGCAGTCTGCTGTGCATAAAGTGAAGCGTTTTATTCCGAATCGAGCCCTTGCGGTATTTAGTATTTACCTCCTTTCGCTGACTGCACTTATCGGATTATTTTCTGTATTTATCCCAGTATTCCTTAGTGAAATGTCCTCACTCATTGCACAGCTCGGGCCATATATTCCAAATTCAAGTATTCTAAATACTTTTAGTTCTGATTCAATTTCTGGTGCAAAAGATGTGGCGCACTCTATTTCTGAAAATGGA
>CAZTHH010000077.1:0-1641 GCA_964613545.1 uncultured Candidatus Saccharibacteria bacterium | reverse complement strand
AAAAATGGTTTGAATATTTAAAAGAAGAGAAACAAAAAGGGAATTGTGATTTTGCGGTGTCGCTTGTGTCTGCGGAGCAGATAGATACATTTGGGATTGTACCCTCTATCCAAAAAGCACTCGATAAATCGCTGAGCAAAATAGCGAATCATAAGCCTGAGCAGCTATTTTTATATTTAGACGGGGGTTTGAAAGCTCCAGCTGAATATATCAATCAAGAAACGATTATCAAAGGGGATGAATTACACCCGGTGATTTCTTGTGCCTCAATTATTGCAAAAGTATCGCGTGATACACTGATGGAAAAATATGGAAAAGAATTTCCGGAGTATGGATTTGAAAAGCATATGGGGTATGGCACGAAAGCGCATTATGATGCAATTAAAAAGCACGATATGACCGTGTTGCATCGCAGAAGTTTCCTAAAAAACATAAAATAAAATACTTCCCTACTAGTAGGGAAGTATTTTATTTTTTATAAATTTGTTCCAATGTATACCGCAATGATCGCCGCAGTTTCTCCGCGGAGGGTGAGTGGTGAAATGGAAGTGATCTCCATACCGGATTCTTTCGCCATGTTGATTTCCTTCTCTGCGAAGCCACCTTCAGGCCCGATGAATATCGTTAGGGGTTGGACCCCTAATTTTAGCGGTCCAACCCCCATAGAGAACGGTTTGCCTGACATATCAAATAAAATGTTAGTATAATTTTTATCCAAAGATTCTATTGCTTCTGCGAAGTCCATAATTTCTGTAATTTTTGGGATAGTACTTCTACCGCATTGCTCGCTGGCTTCTTTTACAATTTTTTCTAAGCGTTCAAAGTTTAAATTTTGTTTTATTGTGCGCTCAGTCTTTACTGGAACAATGGTAGTCACCCCAAGCTCGGTTGCTTTTTGTGCGACGAATTCAAAATTTTCCTTTTTTAATATTGCGAGGTAGAGGGTGACATTTTTATGCAGTGTTTCTTCTGTTGTATTTTGGTTTTCGGAAATTACTCGGAGCACTACCTCTTTTTTATCCACATCTGTTATTTCACAGAGCGCTTCTTTTCCTTCACTAGTAGATAAGATTAATTGTTCACCTATTTTAAATTTTAGGACATTTTTCCATTGATGAATAAGCCCAGAATCCACTACTTCTATCTGATTATTTTGCACTGAGTATTCAGTTATAAACCGATGAATTTTCATATCACAGGGTTAATGTATTACATTACTAGGTTGTAGATGAATGAAACTATTGGGTCTACTGTTGGTCCGTACACGATGGCACCACCAAGTGCACCCGTGACAGTGACTGCAATCAGTCCTATAAATGCAAGGATGAATGAGAGAGGGCTAGAAATAATTTTGTTTGCAGTTGATACTAATAGATTCCATATCTTTGCAAAAATACCATTCTTGAATTCATTTATTTTTGTATTCCATGAAGTTTTACTAATCCATATGAGAAGGTATACAACTGCAAGAATTGCAAAAATATCTGTCGAAATTGTAGCAAAAGTGGCATGACTATCAATAAGTTTAGAGCCACGTTCGCCGAGTGCATGCTCTGCTAATTCTCCTGTTTGTAATGCAAGCGAAGAGCTGAGTGTCCCCGCGATTACGAGCACTGCTTTTACATAAAAATAATACGGTGT
>CAZTHH010000076.1:0-1668 GCA_964613545.1 uncultured Candidatus Saccharibacteria bacterium | reverse complement strand
AAGTCGCAGTAAAATTAATCATGGAAAAGTCTGGGATTATGGACGCAAGTAAAAAAGGTTTGCTCATGAGGGAAGTAATGGCAGAGCTCAAAGGGAAAGCTGATGGTATGATGGTAAAAGATGTTGTCGATGAATCATTATAAATTAATTATTTAAAAATTTTTATGAAAATTATTTTACATTTTATTATTCTCTCTGTTGCAGTATGGGGTACGACAAAGCTCGTCGGAGGGATTATCGTTTCTCCTGTATGGGTAGCGCTTATCGTCGGTGCATGTCTTACACTCTTTAATATGTTCTTGAAGCCGATTATAAATGTGCTCACGCTTCCGCTTAACATTATTACCCTTGGTATGTTCTCACTCATTGTGAATGGTGCACTCTTTTGGTACTTGGGTACTGGGATTATCAAAGGCTTTAGTGTGACGACATTCTGGGCAGCATTTGTCGGTGCACTGGTTGTATCACTCCTTAACTGGCTCATCACTAAAGTATTTCGTTTTGATATTTAGGTTCTATGATTACTATTAATTTCCTCAGACACTTTGTAGAAGCTCATGCGATCGGTGCGTATGTATTTCTCTACCTCGGAGTCATACTTGAAGGAGAGATTGTGGTAATCTTGGCGGGGATTTTTTCTCATCTTGGTTCGCTTCACTTTATCCCAGCACTTCTCGTGACGATTGTTGGTGGAGTGACGAAATCATTTTTTGGATATGCGCTCGGTAAGTATCTTGAGCAAAATCATTCAAATAATAAATTTATCCATCGGATCGAGCATAAGGTGAGCCACTTTTTCCCTTCATTCCACACAAAACCATTTTGGGCTATTTTCGTCTCACGATTCTTTTTATTTGGACTGAGTTGGTTTACCCTCATTTTTTCTGGATACAAAAAGGTAGATTTGAAAACGTACTTTAAAGCAGAGTGTATGTCGCTCGGCGTCTGGGCAGTGGGAATGCTTTCTCTCGGATATTTTTTCAGCTACACGGCGCTCTCTATTAGTCATGATGTACGGAAATTTCTTCTGATTATCCTAGCGTGTTTTATGGGATTCTTTGTGCTCGAAAAAGTGATTGGATTTATTTTAGGAATTGCGACAGTAAATATCAGTAGTAAAAAAGATAGTGAATAATATATGAATATATTTAAAAAAAAGAAAATACTCGTGACGCACAATGGCACATTCCATGCCGATGATATTTTTGCTTGTGCCACCCTCTCACTTTATTTTAAAAAGAATAATCAGTCATTTAAAATAATTCGCACACGAAATCCAAAAGTCATTACGAGTGCAGATTTTGTAGTAGATGTCGGAGGAATATATGATCCGAATATCAATCGCTATGATCATCACCAAAAGGAAGGTTCTGGTGCTCGCCCAAATGGGATTCCGTATGCATCATTTGGATTAGTCTGGAAGCATTTTGGTTTGGTGCTAACGGATAATGATTCTACGGTTTTTGAAAGTATCGATAGGGGAATCGCGTGTGCAATCGATGCGGTAGATAATGGCGTGGATGTTATGACTCCTAAATTTGATAGCGTATTTCCGTATGGTGGTGGGCGAGCATTCCTCGTCTATGCACCGACATGGAAAGAAGACGCAAATGATGTTGATACAATTTTTGTACAGCAAGTACAGAAAGCCGCGGAGCTCCTCGCTCG
>CAZTHH010000075.1:0-1699 GCA_964613545.1 uncultured Candidatus Saccharibacteria bacterium | reverse complement strand
ACTTGGTGCAGAGATTACTACCTTGCGAGCCCCTTGATCAATATGGAATTTTGCTTTTTCAAATGCAGTAAAGAGCCCAGTAGACTCTACGACGACATCGATACTGAGATCTTTCCATGGAAGTTTTGTTGTATCTTTCTCGCCGATAAATTTTACAAACTTTCCATCGATACTCATGCCCCCTTCTACTACTGTTACTTCATGAGGAAACTGTTTGTATACGGTATCGTATTTGAGGAGGTATGCAAGTGATTCGAGCGAACCCAAGTCATTTACCGCCACGATTTCAATCTCCGGACGATTCCATGCAATCTTTAAAAACGCACGACCAATTCTCCCAAACCCATTAATAGCAACCCGCACTTTTTTATCTTTTGATTTAAATAAGTTCATAGTAATAGTATACAACAATTATTAGTTAGTATCGAATTCCATTATCTGCGGAAATCACAGCACCAGTGAGTGCGTTGATAGTAACATACGGATATTCTTGACCCTTTGGGTGGACATACCATCCCATCACCATTGGCACATTGTCCCCACTACCAGCCACAGAATAAAGAATCTTACTCGTTGCGACAGGTGCAACCATCTTGAATTGTTTTTTAGCGATAGTGAGCGCTTTTACTTTAGAAATTTTTGCTTTAGCAAATGATTTTGGAAAAGTGGGATCACCGGTGACATGATTGAGCATGCCATTTTTAAAATGGTAGAGTACTTCCTTCTCTGTCTCTATCCCATTAAATGTATATCGAGTACGTATGTGATTAAAAGTTGCTTTATCTGGACCAACAGCAGATTCACTCTCAACACTATACACGACCACGCCTTTAATATTTGGCATGTCATTATTTGTAAACAGTTTCTTTACGAGAGCCTTGTCTGCAGTGCTAATATCCTTAGTAAACACAATTGCTTTTACGAGTGCAGTCTTTGCTGATACAGAAAGTGCATACGCATGCGGTGCAATAATAGTAACAATAAAAGCAACCAAAAGGAACGATATAATTATTTTCTTCATAAATCCATTATATCCTATGATAAGAAAATACACAGGATAACCTGTGTATTACGCGAGGAGTTCTCTGAGGAGCTTTTGGACGAGTGCAGGATTTGCAGAGCCTTTTGATTCTTTCATCACTTGGCCGACGAGGGACATAAGGGCATTGTCCTTACCACCTTTGAACGTAGCCACCACTTGTGGATTTGCATCAATCACCTTTTGTACGATTTCTTTGAGTGCGCCTTCGTCATTTTTTTGGAGTAAGTCTTTTTCTTCGGCAATTTTCATTGGGCTTTCATCTTGCACTACAATCATTGCAAGGATATCTTTTGCTGAACGAGAATTAATCTTGCCTTCTACTGCCATTGTAATGAGTTCTGCAAAATGTTCGGCACTCGGCATTTTTACATTTTCATTATTCTTTTTGAGCCCAAGAAAATCAGACGTGATATAGTTTGACGCTGTTTTTACTTTTTCTTTATCATTCAAAATTTTTGCAATACTTTCAAACCAAATACCGAGCTCGTGATCAGTCACATAGCTTTCAATATCTTCATCTTTAATTCCATAATCAGTACGATATCGATTTCTCTTTGCCTCAGGAAGTTCTGGCAAACTATTTTTTAATGCTTCAATATCAAATAATTTTGAAAGATAAAACTTTGGGATATCTGGATCTGGGAAATAGCGGTAATC
>CAZTHH010000074.1:0-1805 GCA_964613545.1 uncultured Candidatus Saccharibacteria bacterium | reverse complement strand
TTTGTCTTTTGCAATTTTTCTATTTATTTTTGCACGAGAACAAATTAAAGATTTGGAAGACAAAGAGATAGATGCGGGGTACAAAAATACATTACCTCAGAGTTTGGAAAATCATCAGGTATTAGCTTTTGTAGGATTCCTTGTTTTTATGGGAGCACTGACTACAGTATTTTTATTTCCTTTTACATTCATGCCACTTCATTTTATTTCTTTAGGATTTTTAATTACCAGTGGGTTTTTGTTTTTGATGCACATTCAATCAAAAATGAATCTTGCTAAAAATCTTTTAGATTTTGGCGTACTTCTTCTTTTAATTTCAATCATCACCAAATGATCCCTTATGTATATGGCTATATGTAAGGGATTTTTTGTTGGTTGCAATTTCGGAATTTTGTAGTATTCTATAAGGGTATGCGATGAAGAGGCTATCACCTCGGAGCATTGGGAAGAACCCGAAAGGGTGTAGACCCCACTAAATGAGAAGTAAGCAAGGTGGTACCACGAGAAGCTCGTCCTTGTATAGCAATTATTGTAATTGTTGTACGTGGACGAGTTTTTTTAATTTTAAATAAAATATATGGAAGAAAAAAATACAAAATCAAATAACGCACTTCGTGAGGAAAAGATTCTCGCATTTTGGGAAGAGAATAAGATGTTTGAAAAATCACTGACGAAAGATGCACCAAAAGGTGACTATGTTTTTTATGATGGTCCACCGTTTGCAACTGGGGTCCCACACTATGGGCATATCCTCGGCAGTACTGCAAAAGACGTCATTGGAAGATATCAGACGATGCAAGGATTCCGCGTACCTCGTCGTTGGGGGTGGGATTGCCATGGATTGCCGATTGAAAATATCGTAGAAAAAGATTTAGGAATTTCTGGGCGCAAAGCAATTGAAGAATACGGTATTGATAAGTTTTCTGAATACGCGCGCAGTAAAGTGCTCACCTATGTGCATGAATGGAAAAAGACAGTGAACCGTATCGGTCGCTGGGTGGATTTTGATAATTCATACAAGACGATGGATAATAGTTTCATCGAATCTGTGTGGTGGGCGCTCGGTGAACTCCATCAAAAAGAAATGCTGTATGAAGGAGTGCGCGTGCTCGCATACTGTCCACGCTGTGAGACGCCAATCGCAAACTCTGAAATTGCGATGGATAACAGTTACAAAGACATCACCGATATTTCTGTGTATGTGAAATTTAAAATTACTGGTGAGAAATTCCATAATGCAAATCTCCTCGCATGGACGACAACTCCATGGACACTTCCTGGGAATACGGCGATTGCAGTAAATAAAGATTTGGAATATGTGGTAGTAAAACAAGATACAGAAAATGGTCATGAAAGTTTGATTGTAGCAAAAGGGCTATTTGAAGGCTTGAAAGATAAATTCAAGAATGCAGAAGTTATCGGCGAAATGCTTGGAGGCGAGCTCGTCGGTCTTTCATATGAGCCGGTATTTGATTATTACAAAAATGTAGACATGCCAAACAAAGAAAATATTTGGAAAGTGTGGCATGCAGATTTCGTCACCGCTGATAAAGGGACTGGTATTGCTCACGAAGCGCCGGCGTTTGGTGAGGATGACATGAATCTCGCAAAGGAACACAATATCCCATTTATTCGCCATGTGGAGCCGAATGGATTTTTTACTAAAGAAGTCACTGATTTCCCTGATGTAAAAGCAAAGCCGAAGGAGGATCATCAGGCGACCGATGTGCTTGTGATAAAGTACCTTGCAAAAGCTGGCGCACTTTTTGCGAAAGAAAAAATAATTCACTCATATCCGCATTGTT
>CAZTHH010000073.1:0-1813 GCA_964613545.1 uncultured Candidatus Saccharibacteria bacterium | reverse complement strand
GAAAGAGCATTGGTATATAATGGTATTACTCCTGTTTATCAGGGATCGTTTACAAACGGTCGAAATTATTCAACTAGTACTTTACTATTTTTTACACGAAGGAATAGTAAAAGCTAAAAATAAATGAATAAACAAGCATTAGTAGAATGGGTTCACGGCAAAATTGGCGGTACGAAAGTACAGGCTGAGGAAGTAGTGAACGGAATGTTTGAAGCTATCGTCGCAACTTTGAAAAAAGGCGAAGAAGTTTCAATCGCAGGTCTTGGAATCTTCTCAGTGAAGGCACGCGCAGCTCGAATGGCTCGCAACCCAAAAACTGGTGAACAGGTCAAGGTAGCAGCAACAACAGTTCCAAAGTTTCGTGCAGCAAAAGCACTCAAAGACGCTGTTAAATAAAATATTTTGTGTGTGCACTCTATAGTACAGCAAGTATACAGATTAAAAAATCACCCACCTCTATCTTGGGTGATTTTTTAATGCGTATTTTATTTTTTAGGTGGTATAATAAAAAGAAAAATAATCATGGTATTCACTGAAAAGAAATCTGACTTCCACAAAATGCTGGAAGTCCGCGTTGCAGAGTATTTTACAAAAAATAATCTCAGCGAAAACGGTGACTGGAGACTGTATTTTAAAACAGTATTCTGGCTCCTTAGTATGATAAGCACCTATGTAGTGCTTATATCCCTCCCTCAGCTCAGCCTTTCGTGGCAAGTAGCTTTATGTCTTTCTCACGGCCTGTCATGGGCAGGTATTGGCTTTAACGTGGTGCATGATGCAGCGCACAATAGTTATAGTGATAATAAAAAGGTCAATAAAGTAATCTCTTATCTTTTTGATGTCGTAGGTGCGAGTAATTATTTCTGGAAAACAAAGCATAATGTCTTGCATCACACCTATACAAATATAGAAGGGGCTGATGATGATATTAGTACTCCCGGGAATATCTTACGTTTTCATATTCACCAAAAACACCGATGGTGGCACTATTTTCAATCAATAACTTCTGTAATATTTTATTCTATACTCTATATATCATGGATATCACAAAATGATATGCAAAAATATATAAGTGAAAAAATTGGTGAAAAAATAATTCCACCAATGAACAGTACGCAGAAAAAGTTATTTTGGCTCTTTAAAATCTTGTATTTAATTATCTATTTTATTATTCCAATCAGTTTATTTGGATGGGCGGGATTATTGGGGTGGCTTATTGCTGCAAGTTTTTGTGGATTTGTTATCTCAATGGTGTTTCAACTAGCACATATTGTGGGTAAGGCCGACTTCCCTATTCCCACAGAAAATGGAGGTATTCAATCAGATTTTGCAAAACATCAAATCGCCACCACTGTGGACTTTGCAACTAAAGATCCTATTACTTCATGGTTCGTTGGTGGACTTAACTTTCAAGTTGTTCACCACTTATTTCCGAGAATTAGTCATGTTCATTATCCAAAAATTCAAAAAATCGTTAAAGAAACGTGTATTGAGTATGGGGTAAAGTATAATGAATACAAAACAACACTTGGTGCAGTAGTAGCTCATTTTTGGCATATGACAAAACTTGGCTTAAATATCAATTAAGATAATTCAAAAGGAGTCTTCGTTTTACGTTGGCTCCTTTTATTGTATTTAATAGAAAATATGCTACTATAGATAAGTATTTTGAAAGTTTATTACCTCGGGGTGTAGTACACCGGTAGTATACTCGGTTTGGGACCGAGAGAACAGGGTTCAATTCCCTGCACCCCGACCATGCGGGATTAGTTTAGTGGTAGAACTACAGTTTTCCAAACTGTTGGCAAGAGTT
>CAZTHH010000072.1:0-1845 GCA_964613545.1 uncultured Candidatus Saccharibacteria bacterium | reverse complement strand
CAACCTTTTCTTTCTTATTCAGATCATAAAAGAAATTTTGTGGTTTGATAGGAATAATGAGGAATAAAAAATCCCCGCCGGTTTACCGACGGGGATTTTTTGGTAGGCTTTTTTATCTTGCGTATTCAGTGATGCGATTTTCGCGGATGAGAGTGACTTTGATTTCACCAGGGTAGGTGAGCTCTTGTTCAATCTTCTTTGCGATATCACGAGCGAGGTCTTTTGCTTCGAGGTCAGTTACTTTTGCTGGAGTAACGAATACTCTAATTTCACGGCCTGCAGAGAGTGCATATACTTTTTCTACGCCATTGAAAGCACCAGTGAGTGCTTCGAGCTCTTGGAGACGCTTGATGTAGTTCTCTACACTGTCTCTTCGTGCACCTGGGCGACCTCCTGAGATATAGTCTGCTGTCTGGACGATTACTGCTTCGACTGTCTCGTGTGGGCAATCATCGTGGTGAGATTTCATAGAAGTGATAATGCGTGGGTCTGCACCAAATTTCTGAAGAATACGAATACCAATATCAATGTGAGTTCCTTGTACTTCATGATCGAGTGCTTTACCGATATCGTGTACGAGGGCACCTGCTTTTGCGATTGCGACGTCCGCTCCCAGTTCTTGGGCGAGCATTCCCGCAATGTGTGCCATTTCGATAGAGTGTTGAAGCACGTTTTGCCCATAACTAGTACGGAAGTAGAGGCGGCCAACAATAGCGACGATGCGTGGGTCAAGATTGAAGATACCACATTCATAGACTGCTTGTTCACCTTTTTCTTTAATGATTTTATTAATATCATTTTGCGCCTTCTCTACCATCTCTTCAATCTTTGCTGGCTGGATACGTCCGTCCATCACGAGATTTTCTAATGCGAGGCGAGCAACTTGGCGACGAACAGGATCAAATGATGAGATCGTGATTGACCCTGGGTTTTCATCGACGATGAGTTCTACTCCGGCAGATTTTTCAAATGCACGAATATTTCGCCCTTCTTTTCCGATAATCTTTCCTTTGATTTCTTCATTTGGAATATTTACATAGGTGACCATCATTTCACTTGCAGTTGATGAAGCAAGACGATTGATAGAAGTTGCCATGATTTCTTTTGCGCGACGATCAAGCTTTTCTGCGTTTACTGTTTCAAGCTTTTGCATACGTACGAGCAAATCTTCCTCGTAATTTGTTTCAGCGAGACGGATAATCTGCTCACGAGCTTCGTCGAGGGTAAGGCGAGCAACTTTTTCAAGTTCTTTTGCCTTTTCTGCCTCCATACCATCGACACGTTCTTTGATCTTCTTAATCTCTTCTACTTTGAAATTAATTTTCTCTGCTTCTTTTTCAAGCTCTTTTTGGCGACCATCAAGTGACTCGTCTTTTTTTATAAGGCGAGCCTCGGTTGCTTTCCATTCACTTTCTTTCTTCTTTTCTTCGTTGTGAAGTTCGCGAGTGCTGCGCTCCACTTTTTCTTTTGCTTCATCAAGAATCTTTTGAGATTCTTCTTTTGCTTTGAGAATCATCTGCTTGATTTCAAGCTCCATTGAGCCCTTTTTTCCAAGAGAGATAATCAAACGCAAATAGTACCCAACTCCGGCACCAATGCCGAGAGCGATGATAGATACGATTATTGCTGTTAAACTCATAACGGGTAAGCCCGTTTTAAAAACTATATCTTTGAATGATATTTTGTGTACGGTATGGAAAGGTGATTTCGTTGATACATAAAATGGTTGTTAGGATAAATTCGGGAGATCCAAGGATATACTGTATTTCAAAAACGAACTGTAAATAAATTAATAAATTAAAAAACCAGATACTATGCTCATAGTACCCGATTTTTATGGTTTTG
>CAZTHH010000071.1:309-1862 GCA_964613545.1 uncultured Candidatus Saccharibacteria bacterium | reverse complement strand
CGGTAAAGTTCGATTGGCTTCTCTTCATCACAAAGTGTATCTGAAGTAATAGTATCTTTAAGGCCAACCGCAGCTGCGATTTCTCCAGCAAACACCTTCTTTACTTCTTCACGTTCGTTCGCATGCATTCGAAGAATACGACCAATACGTTCTTTGTTTCTTGTACGAGGATTGTACACATAACTTCCGGCTGAAACTGATCCAGAGTACACACGGAAGAAAATGATTTGTCCAACGAATGGATCTGTTGCCACTTTGAAAGCAAGCGCAGAAAATGGCTCTGTGTCAGATGCAGGGCGAGCTTCTTCGAGGTCTGTATCTGGGTTGATACCTTTAATAGCAGGGATATCGAGCGGGCTTGGGAGGTAATCTACCACTGCGTCGAGCACGAGCTGTACTCCTTTGTTCTTGAGGGCACTACCAGCAAACACTGGAAAGATTTTGTTTGCAATAACTGCCTGGCGCATTAATTTCTTTAATGTTGCCTGATCTGGAACTTTTCCATTTTCTAAATAGTCAGTCATTACCGCGTCATCTTGCTCCACGATTTTCTCGATAAGTTCTGCGTGATATTTTTCTGCATCAGCTTTAAGGTTTTCTGGAATATCTTTTTCAATTACCTTTTCACCCATGGCACCTTCGAAATAGAATGCCTTCATCTTGAGGAGATCAATAACTCCTTCGTGATTTTCTTCAAGACCGATTGGGATCTGCATACGGACAGCGCTCTTGTTTAAGCGGTCGAGGATTGTTTGGAAAGAGTGTTCGAATGACGCACCAGTACGATCGAGCTTGTTTACGAAACAAATACGAGGCACCATTGCTTCGTCGGCATAACGCCAGTTTGTTTCTGATTGAGGTTCTACGCCGGCAACACCGTCAAATACCACCACTGCACCGTCGAGCACACGAAGTGAACGCTTTACTTCCACTGTGAAGTCAATGTGTCCTGGGGTATCAATAATATTGAAACGCACCTTTTTTGTCTTATCAGTAAGAGCATATGTTGGCTGCCAAAAACAAGTTACCGCAGCAGAAGTAATAGTAATACCACGCTCTTTTTCCTGTTCCATCCAATCAGTAGTTGCTGCACCATCGTGCACTTCACCAATCTTGTGACTCATACCTGTGTAATACAGTACGCGCTCACTTGTCGTCGTCTTACCCGCATCAAGGTGGGCAATGATTCCGAAATTTCTAACTTTTTCTAGTGGGTAATCTCTTTCCATATATATGTTTAATTACTAAAAATAAAAAGACCGGAGGCCTTATGTACCCTAGACTATACGACAAATCAATAAAATTTGCAATCAAAAATCCCCTTTCGGGGATTTTTGATTTTATGTTTATATAAATGTTACCAAGCGAAGTGGGCGAATGCTTTGTTTGCTTCTGCCATCTTGTGCGTGTCGTCACGCTTTTTAATAGCGATACCTTCATTCTTTGAAGCGAGGATGATTTCTTCAGCAAGTTTGAGGTGCATTGGCTTTCCTTTCTTTCCACGAGCAGCACCGATGATCCACTTCTGTGCGAGTGCAAGCTTTCGCTCTGGG
>CAZTHH010000071.1:0-299 GCA_964613545.1 uncultured Candidatus Saccharibacteria bacterium | reverse complement strand
AGCTAGTGATGTTCGGCGTTCTGGGCGAACTTCACGAGGAACCTGGTAGTTTGCTCCACCGATACGGCGTGAACGCACTTCCACGTTTGGACCTGCATTTTTAAGGGCAGTATCAAATACTTCGAGAGGGTTTGGGTTACCAGTTTGCTCTTTTACTGCTTCAAATGCAGCATATACTACCTTACGAGCAGTCTCCTTCTTGCCATCATACATCATGTTATTGATGAATTTTGCAAGCTTTGTAGAGTTATAAACAATATCCGGTTCTACTATATTTATATTTTTTACTTTTCTTCGCA
>CAZTHH010000070.1:0-1899 GCA_964613545.1 uncultured Candidatus Saccharibacteria bacterium | reverse complement strand
TTCTAATTGGGACACATGCACTCATTTCAAAATCAGTAGACTTTGAAGATTTAGGACTCGTCATTATCGATGAACAGCACCGCTTTGGTACCAATCAAAGAATGAAGCTTGCAAAGAAAGAAGGTCATGCTCCGCACTACCTTTCAATGACTGCAACCCCAATTCCCCGCACTCTTGCGCTCACTATTTATGGCGACCTTGATTTATCCATCATCAATGAAATGCCTGCGGGAAGAAAAGAAGTCATTACAAAAATTATTACCGAAAATAAACGAGCGGATGCATACCAAGCAATAAAAGCAGAACTCAAAGCGGGCCGACAAGTATACGTGATTTGCCCACGAATTAATGAGCCCGACGCTGAACAAGAAAATAGTATCAATATGAAAAATGTGACAACCGAAGCACGTCGCTTAAAAAAAGAAATTTTCCCAGAATGCGAAATTGATATTATGCATAGCAAAATGACACCAAAGAAAAAGGAAGAAGTCATGGAGCGTTTTAAAAATCATGAAATTGATATCCTAGTTGCGACATCTGTTGTAGAAGTCGGAGTGAACGTACCAAATGCTACGAATATTATCATCGAAGGGGCAGAACGCTTTGGTCTCGCCCAGCTCCATCAGCTTCGAGGACGCGTCATTCGCTCAAACCATCAAGCATACTGCTACCTCTTTGCAGATGCAAAAACAGAGAAAACAGTTGATCGATTGAAAGCAATGACAAAAGCAGCAAATGGCTTTGAGCTTGCAGAATTAGACCTTGCCCTTCGTGGGGCAGGACTCCTTGGTGGAGACAAACAGTGGGGCATCACCGACCTCGGTATGGAAGCAATTAAAAATATAAAGATGGTGGAAGCTGCACGAACCGAAGCTCATACCCTTATTGAACAAGACAGTACCCTCTCAGATACTCCGCTCCTTGCCAAAGAACTTGCAACAAAACAATTCACCCTCCATTTTGAGTAAATTAATGCTTATGTGAATGCCCGCTACTATCTGTATGTTCAGTAAATTTTTTACCGTAGAGCATATACACAGCAATGGCAGTCGTTATAGGAACCGCGAGTACAAGCCCAATAGACCCAATCAAAATTCTCATTATTTCTGAGGCAAACATTTCTCTGTTAATTAATAGCAGTGGCGAACCATCAGTAGGAAAAGAAAAAAGTACTAATAACGGTAATGCAACACCAACGTATGCGATTGCTAAAGTATTTACCAATGCTCCAATATGCTCACGCCCAATACGTAACGCTCGCTTAAATACATATGTTTTTGACAACTTACTATCTGCACGCCATAGTTCTTCTACTGATATTGCTTGCCCTATTGCACTATCATACAGAACACCGAGCAACCCAATCATAATTCCCCCAAGAAGTAATCCTTGCAAATTAATATTTCCATGACTATTAAGGCTAAGGTACATGGCTTCCTCAGAATCCATACCGGACAATGCGGCAACATGGACGGCAATATACGCAAGAATTCCTGTAATAATAACAGTTACCACCATCCCCACGACCGCACTTGTTGTTGTGCGATTGAATCCATGGGTAATATATGAACCGAGGATAATAATCAGCGACGCCACAACACAGCTAATGAGTAGTGGCGACACTCCTGCGATAATCTGAGGAAGGAGAATATAGAAAATAAGAAACATACCCCCAATCAAAGAAAGAAGCCCGCGTACTCCTTGTATCCCTCCAAATACAATAGTAAGAACAACAAAAAGAATAGTGAAAAAAATAATTGATGACATCCTATCCACATCAGAAACCGCGTACATAATTGCCCCGTTTTCAGCTCGAGTCGTTTTTAAAAGATAAAAATGTTGACCCTTTTTTAGTTGAACATAATCATTATCAACGTCAACAAACGTCCCCTCGTCTTT
>CAZTHH010000069.1:0-1946 GCA_964613545.1 uncultured Candidatus Saccharibacteria bacterium | reverse complement strand
GATGTATGCACATCACGAACTTCGAGACCTGCACGCTCACGAGTAAGACCTCCTGGTCCAAGCGCAGAGAGCGTACGAAGGTGTTCAACTTCGGCCATCACGTTTTCTTGGTTCATGAATTGTGAAAGCTGGTTTGCAGTAAAGAATTCCTTGATACGAGCTTGGAGTGGACGCTGGTTTATGATTTGTACTGGAAGAGTCGTAGCGACATCGATAGTCGACATTCTGTCCTGCACATTACGCTTGATCTGCGCGAGACCCATACGGACCTTTTGCTGAAGCATTTCACCTACATAACGCACACGACGCTGACCAAGGTGGTCGATATCGTCACCCTTTGAGTTTGGATTTCCATTAAGCGCAACAATGTGCTCTACAATAGAGAGGACATCATCCTTTGAGATAGTACGGCGAGCAACTTCTTTTTCATCCATGCTCTTTTCAAAACGCTTATTAAAGCGGAAACGTCCTACCGGAGAAAGGTCATAACGTTCTGAACTAAAGAGTGCCTTGATGAATTCACGAGCATTGTCTGCGGTTGCTAAGTCACCATCACGAAGACGCTTGTAGATTTCTACAAATGAATCCTTTTCAGTTTTCGCAGGATCCTTTTCAAGACACATTGCGATTACCTTTGATACTTCTTCGTTCTTTTCAAACGCTTTTACGATTTCTGCATCAGTCGCACCGAGAGCTCGGAGGAGTGATGTCACCGCGAATTTACGCTTTTTATCAACACGCACATAGATGGCGCCATCTGCGTCTGATTCTATCTCGATCCATACCCCACGCGCTGGGATTATTTTGGCACCGAAATACTTTTTGCCCTTTGTTTCTGAATCAGTGAAAAATACACCGAAAGAACGTGCGAGCTGTGGCACAATAACACGCTCCACACCGTTAATGATGAACGTGCCGTGCTTTGTCATGAGTGGAAGATCCGCCATGAAAATTTCTTGCTCTTTGCTTGTGCCGATAGTCTTATTTAAAAGCTTCACACGAGCTTTAAGCTGACCTTCGTAGGTAAGCTTGTTTATCTTGCAGTATTCTTCTGTGAACTTCGGTTCGCCGAGAGCGAATGAAGTGAAATCTAACTGAAACTTTTTCTCTGAGTAATCATTAATAGGAGAAAATTCTTTGTATACTTCTCCGATGCCTTTCTCTACTAACCACGCAAAACTGGTGAGCTGGTTTTCTATCAAATTTGGGAACTCGACCAACGGTTTTTTGTACCGTGCAAAATACTTCTTCTCGCGCGTGTTTGTTTTCTTCATAATAAAATGCAAAAAACACAAAGTAAACTACCTTATGATTTCTACTAAAGCTTTATTAAAAACCTAATAATAATTGTGAGTGCTACTTTATGGAGTAAAATAGCGTTGAGATTGATTAAAGTGCCATAACTCAATCAGGTCAATCTGGGATATATCCTATACTATTGCACGTTGAATGTCAAATTCTCTTATCTGATTCACTATATTAACTTGGTCTCAGAAAACTTACTTTAATTTTTGGGTATTTGATTTATAACTTCAGGTGTTTTGGAGTCAATTTTAAATGGGCGATTTATTTTTTTATAGTAAGAAGATATTACAGTCCAATTTTGGAAAACAATAAATCCTAACATTAAAATTAACATTACAATTGATATATACAACTGTTTTACCCCTTTCTTGTTAAAATTGTATGTAAATCCAATAATAGATAAAAAAATTATATACCCTAAATATTGACCCAAAGTTTCCATAGAACCAAAAGCAGCTATAATCACATAACCAATAATACTTAAAATAGATGCTGAAAAGGAAGCGTGTTCTTCCATATACTTAAACATTCCAGGCCAATGCTTTACACCCAAATAATCATTTCCTACAGAATTAGTACTATCAGAAGAAAATACCATCCCCGATTGTTTTTCGTCATTAGTTACAGGAAGAAATCCATCA
>CAZTHH010000068.1:0-1963 GCA_964613545.1 uncultured Candidatus Saccharibacteria bacterium | reverse complement strand
AATAAGCTCTAAAATACGTACATTGACAATATATAGTATTGTGTGATAAAATACAGTCAAATATACAATTACCAAATGGCTACAAATACTGTATCTACCGACCAAGACGTTTCTGCTGAGCTTTTAGAAAGTATCAAAAATGAAATGCATGCATTGGGAATTAACCCTTTGCATTTGAACTTTGTTAAACAAGGAGTCAAAACACTCCTTAATGAAGCAAAAGGGAAAGATGAATTTCTCATACCAATGGGAATCTATCATTTACCCGAATGCACACACACCAAAACATTGGCTGATCACAAGGCTGACTGCAAATCATACTATAGTGAAAACTATACAAAACATGGTTTGGACAAAGAGGTGCAAACACCTGGCCCTGCAATCAGTATCGATATGCGGAAAATGCAGAAAGGCAAAGATGGAAATTACCAAAAGATTTTTGATTCATTTGGTAAACCACTCGCCGAATTAGCAATTCCCCAAAACAGAATTGTTGACATTATTTTCTCTGTTGCTGAACAATGCAAGAAGTTGCGTGATGATGCCGACCTGAAAGATTTCTGGCTTCACCTCTTGGTGAAAAAAGAAAATGTAGAAGCTGGTGACGAAGAATTCTTTGTGTTCGGCTTCCGCCTGGGTGACGGTGTCCTCTTCGGTGCTTATCCGTTGTCTAGCGGCGGTGTGTGGTTTGGTGAGAATGAGATCCGTATTGGTGTTCTCGCAGTGTAGCTTTGCTTCTGAAAGTATTTTAATATAGAGCCTTAGGACCTTTGATCCTTTGGCTCTTTATTTTTACTAAACATTACAAGGATTTTTGTATATACTATATTTATAATGAATAGAAAAGAAATTGTTGGATTTCTATTATTACTCCTTGTGATTGTGGTGCGGTATTTTTATTTTTTTCCAGAGCCGACTCCTTTGTATGAAAAAGCGGTGGACCATACCATTACCCTTACTGGAATGGTGAGTGACTATCCCGATGAGCGAGATGGAGGGACGGTCCGGTATACTATCACCCCACGCGGGCAAGACTTTAATATTTTATTTGTTTCACATTCAGATGAAATGTATCACTATGGTGATGTGGTAAAAGTTACTGGGGTGCTTTCGGTACCAGAAAGCTTTGAAACGAATACTGGAAAAGAATTTGATTATGGCAGATACCTTCTGGTAAAAGATATTTTTTATATTATTAAAAATGGCGAGATAGAAAAGGTGGGAAGTGGTGGAAATATTTTAAAGAAAGGATTATTTTATATTCGTGAAAAATTTGAGGAATCACTCGATAGCGTACTCGACATGCGTGATGCTGGATTTGTAAAAGGGTTACTGATTGGCGAGAAGGGTGGTATTAGTAAAGAGGATAGGGATATGTTTGTAGCGACAGGCACGATTCATGTGGTGGCGCTTTCGGGATTTAACGTAATGGTTGTGGCGGATGCGGTAATACGTATTTTCTCTACTCTTTTTCCGATCGGGGTGGGGTATTTCCTCGGAGGTGTTTCACTAGTGCTATTTGTAATTATGGCGGGTGCAGGCTCGACGGCAATTCGTGCAGGGCTTATGGCGCTCCTCGCATTGTATGCTCGGCATACGGGGCGGACATATAATGCACTTCGGGCATTACTCATCGTTTCACTGGTTATGCTCGCATTTACGCCACGAGTATTATTTGATGTTTCTTTTCATCTGTCAGTGCTTGCGACTTTTGGGGTGATTGTACTCCCTGCGCGACTTACAAAGTATTTTCATTTTCTCACGCCCAAAATGGGTTTGCGGGAAAATGCAGTGACGACGCTTTCAGCAATTATCCTCGTCACCCCATATATTATGTATGTTATGGGGACGGTATCACTGATTTCATTTATCGCAAATATTTTTATTCTTCCAATGATTCCATTTACCATGCTCTCTGGATTCTTGGCAGGAGTGTTTGGATTTATTCATCCAATTGTCGCAT
>CAZTHH010000067.1:0-1995 GCA_964613545.1 uncultured Candidatus Saccharibacteria bacterium | reverse complement strand
GCTCTCAAAGGTAGATTCACCACTCGCTCGCGTAGATGAAGTCAAAATGGAGCTTGCGCTCTTACTGAATATCGACCCAGATACCATTCTCGAAGTTTCTGGAAAGACAGGCCAAGGGGTAGATGCGCTTCTTACTGAAATCGTAAAAAGAATTCCACCTCCAACGGTAAATAATATTGTAGAAAATACTGGCCGAGCGCTCGTGTTTGATTTCAAATACGACAATCATCGCGGAGTGATCGTGTATGTTCGTGTGATCGATGGAAGCTTTACCAAAGGTGAGTCACTGCTCTTTGCGGTATCGGATGAAAAATTTATTTCTCTTGAAGTGGGGACATTTTCTCCTGAAGAATTTCCTCGTCCAAAAATTAGCGGTGGAGAAATTGGGTATATTGTGACGGGAATCAAAAAGCCGGGTATCGCATCTGTGGGAGATACGATCACTTACACAAAGCGTCCACTCGAAGCACTTCCTGGGTACATGAATCCTCGTCCGGTCGTATGGGCATCGGTATATCCTGAATCTGCAGATGATTTTCCTGAATTAAAAGCGGCACTCAGTAAATTAAAACTTTCTGATTCATCCTTTTCATACGAAGAAGAAACATCTGGTTCTTTGGGACGCGGGTTTCGTTGTGGGTTCCTCGGCATGCTTCACTTAGAAATTGTGACGGAGCGACTTAATCGTGAATTTGATTTGGAGCTCGTAGTGACGATGCCATCAATTACCTACAAAGTAATTCTAAAAAATGGAAAAGAAGAGACTATCTATTCTCCACACCTTTTTCCTGATGATGGTAATACTCAAAAAATATTTGAGCCATGGGTTGATGTAAAGATTATCGTCCCGTCTAAATATGTGAGTGTCCTCATGCCATTCCTTTATGAACATGAAGCCGAAGTAACCATGACAGAAAACTTTGGTGATAATCGTTCGAGTGTGGATATGGAAATGCCACTGCGTGAACTCATGCGTGATTTCTTTGATGAATTAAAGAGCCTTACTTCAGGGTATGCGTCTATCTCCTATGAGATTGGTGAATATCGTGAGGCAGATGTGGTCCGCCTTGATATCCTTGTTGCTGATGAGCCTATGGTTGCTTTTACGCGAGTTGTCTCACGCCGCCGGGTAGAAGAAGATGCAAAAAGCCAAGTAGAAAAATTGAAAAAGGTTATTCCTCGCCAGCAGTTCGCTTTCAAAATTCAAGGTAAGGCGCTCGGTAGAATTATCTCTTCTGAATCCGTTTCTGCTTTTATGAAAGACGTGACACAGCATATGTATGGTGGTGATATTACACGTAAAATGAAGCTCCGAGAAAAGCAAAAGAAAGGGAAGAAGAAGATGGCTGGACGCGGAAAAGTAAACATCCCTCATGATGTCTTTTTGAAAATGATGCGTAACGGAAGCGAATAGCTACTGGAAAATAGGTAGGTAGAGAAGCACCATACTAATTATAACAAGCACTGATACTACAGAGAATACTACCTCCAATCTGCGTTTATTTTTTGTACTGAAAAACATGCTATAATAATAGCAGAAATATGGGATTTTATCAAAAAAATCAAAATAACAAGCGTTTGTGGTATTCACCAATTATGCTTTTTATTCTTTTTTGTATTGTACTTATTTTTATGTACAATATGGTAGGACTCGTAGAAAAAGCACACGAAACTTCAAAAAAAAAGGATACAGTGAGCACTCAAATTGATACACTTCGTGCACGTGAGTCAGCGCTGGAGGGTGATATTGCAAAATTAAAGACAGCTGAGGGGACAGAAGAAGCGCTTCGTGCAAAATATCAAGTGGTAAAGACTGGAGAGAAAATGGTCGTGATTGTAGACGAGAAATCAGCCACAACGATACCACCAGAAAAATCTTCATCAGGATTTGTGAATTTTTTTAGAAATTTATTTAAGTAAAATGCGGAATTAGTTTAGTGGTAGAACTGGTCCTTCCCAAGGATCGGGCAAGGGTTCGATTCCCTTATTCCGCAC
>CAZTHH010000066.1:0-2003 GCA_964613545.1 uncultured Candidatus Saccharibacteria bacterium | reverse complement strand
TTCTGGCTTTTTGTTTTCTTGTATTGCTTGTAAAATTTTTTCTGAAGTTTCAGGAAGAAAAGCTTCCAAATTCTCTGCTATGTTTTTTAAACCAAAAACAAGTTGCGTAATAATTATTTTTGCTTCTTCAGGATTTGTTTTAACTAATTTAAAAGGTGTAGTTGATTGAATTTTTTCATCTAATACTCCAATCCATGACCATACAAGATCAATAGCTTTTTGTAAATTAAAATCACTCATGTGTTTACTGAAAGTTCCGTCTGATATCCGTGCAGACATATCTATCGGAGAGGATAGATTATCTTCCGCCATTTTCATAATTCTGTTTGTAAGATTCCCTATCCCATTTGCGAGCTTCGCATTGTATGCATCTTTGAATCGCTCAATCGTAAACGGTGAATCTTCAAAAGAAGAAACTTCTGAAAGAAGGAAAAAGCGTAGTGCATCAGTGCCGTATTCATCTACCACACTCTTTGGGTCTACCACATTACCAAGCGTTTTACTCATCTTGAGCCCACCATCTGCAGTAATAAAACCATTGATTACTATCTGGTATGAGTTTGGGAGGTCTGCCGCCATGAGCATTGCTTGCCACATTGCAGACTGAAAGCGGAGATTATCCTTTCCGCAATATTGCGTCGGAGTTCCATTTACCCAATATTTATTAAAATTTTCTTTTTCTTCTTCAGTTCCAAATGGATTACCGAGCGTAGAAATGTAATTTGTCAGTGCATCAAACCACACATACATCACATGGTCTTCATCCCCTGGTACTGGTAAGCCCCATGGCATTTTGGATTTAAGTCGTGAAATAGAAAAGTCTTCGAGCCCTCGAGATACGAAAGCCTTTATCTCGTTATAACGGAATTCCGGAATAACAAAGTCTGGGCGTGAATTATAAAATTCAGTGAGCTTTTCCGTAAATGCACTATATTTGAAAAAGTAATTTTCTTCTTCAATAATTTCAAGAGCTCGGCCTGGATGATCTGGGCATTCACCATTTTCATTAAGCTCAGAATCAGTCTTGTTTGATTCACAGCCTACGCAATATTTTGATTGATAATTCTTTTTATAAATATAGCCATTACCAAAACATCGCTTCCAAAATGCTTGCGCCACCTTTTCATGATGCGTATCAGTCGTCCGAATAAAGTGCAAATCTTTATCCATACCAAAAATACTTACTGAAGCTTTAAATTGCTCAAAGCTTTGATCAACGAATGCCTGCGGGGTGAGCCCGAGTGCTACTGCCTTTTCGTAAATCTTCATCCCATGCTCGTCGGTACCGGTATTGAAATACACATCATACCCTTCAAGCTTTTTGGTACGAGCAATAACGTCTGCACGGATAAATTCCAGTGCATGACCCATATGGAGCTCAGCATTCACATATGGAAGCGTGGTTGTAATGTAAAAACTTTTATTCATATTAATTTAACCTTGCGAGGACTTTCTTCTTTTCAAGGTCATCGAGGAATTCCAAAAGAAATACTGCACACGGAATCGCAAGGACAATTCCCCAGAATCCCGCAAGTTCTGCCCCAATCAAAACCGACAATATCACAACCAGTGGTGATATACCAATAACTTTCTTCACAATCAATGGCGCAATCAAATAATTTTCAAATTGATGAAGAATCACATACAGGCCAAAAACTTTTAAGGTAAGATACATGCCTCCGTCCAAAAAAGAAAATAGTAATGCTGGCACAATAGCAAACAACATTCCAAAAGGTATGAGCTCAAACACCGCAGTCAGTAGTGCGAGCACGAGTGCATACTTTACACCGAGAATCGTAAGCCCGAGATATGTAAGCGTCCCAATAATTAGCCCAAGGAGCATCTGCCCCTGCACCCACAATCCAATCTTACGCTCTGTACGGAGCCAAAGCCCGATTACATATTCTTCATGTGTCTCAGGTGTGATAATACGGAGAAAATTTTCAATACCTTTTTCTGTAGCAGAAAGATAAAATGAAATAATCATAATTAAAACGAGGTTT
>CAZTHH010000065.1:0-2121 GCA_964613545.1 uncultured Candidatus Saccharibacteria bacterium | reverse complement strand
CCTCTTTGCGGAATTTCTTTAGGTGTAATGACTTAATAAATTTTATCGTATTCTTGTGCATATATGTATACTAGCAAATTATTTATTTTCTGAATATCTTTGTATCGACAAATGTTTGATACGCTCGTATCCGTTTTTGTTCTGCCTTTGTGACGGTAATATCATTTGGAATCTTTGTCATATCAAGCGGAAGCACCGTAAACGTACGGACGCCAGCACTATTCCTCCCACGTTGTACCCATGTGGGTATAAATTCTGGCTGAGTGGTAATCGTATCTCCTAATTTGGTAATCGTCACTTTCAAAATACCCCCAAGGTCAGTATATAGTGCACTCATTCCAGAAATAAAATTACCAAGTGAATATGCTACCAAACAGTTTCCCCGATTGAGCGTCGTAATTGGCTCGAGCACATGCGGATGCGCACCAAGGACAATAGTAGCCCCACTATCACAAGCGAGTTGTGCAATTTCTTTTTGAAATTTATTTTGTGTTGTTTTATACTCTACCCCAAAATGAAAGTATACCACTACCGCATCCACTTGCTCTTTTTTTACTACGGCAATATCATTTTTTATATTGTTTTTATCAATATACGAGAGCATATAGTCCTGATCCTTAGGAAGTCGATTTCCATTTACTCCATAGGTATAGGAAAGGAAGCCAATCCGAAGGCCATTCTTTTCTGTGATTTTATACGTAGATTCAAGGCGATCACTTCGTGCACCAACACGAGTAAATCCCAAGGCATCAATATTTTCTACTGTTGCTCGAATTCCTTTTGCACCTCTATCGAGGGAATGATTGTTTGCAATTGAAAGATGTGTAAAATAATTATTTTTTAATTCTGTAAGTAATTCTTGTGGTGCATTAAAATTGGGATAGCCAGTGTATTTCCGCTCTCTCCCCGCCACTGGCGTTTCTAAATTCCCATAGACGATATCACCTTCCTTGAGAGTTGGTGCAATGTATTTGAAAAAAGTTCCAAAATTATAACTATCAGTTTCTTTATTGTATCCTGCATCAAGCTGTGTTTTGTGCATCATAATATCCCCCACAGCCATTAATGTCACTTTAGAATCAGGTGCTTTACACCTGTGGCCACAGGTGTAAAGCACCTGATTTTCAGCATGTACAGAACTGGTAGAAAAACTACATAGTACAGCTAGAATTAAAACGTATTTTTTCATATTACATAATCTCGTTAAGGAGTGCTTCGAGCCCAATCTTTTTCTTTGCTGAATATGGAATCACTGTATGATTACCCAGTTGTTTCTTGATTTTATTTATTTCGGAAAGCTGTTTTGAATTATTTATCTTATCAATTTTATTTGCAACAATAACGACATCTTTTCCATCCTCTACAAGCGCATCAAGCATTTCGATATCATCTTTTGTTGGACCAATTTCTGCATCAATAATGAGTACCACTTTTTTTATTGGATAACTTGAATTGAAAAAGTACCAATAGATGAGTTGCTTGAGCCATTCGCGTTTCTCCAGCGACAGCTTGGCATAACCATAGCCCGGCAAATCCACGAGGTAAAATGCTTCATTAAGCATAAACACGTTAATCTCTTGAGTCCGGCCAGAAGTAGAACTCGTACGGGCAATGCTATTGTTCTGAGCAAGTGTATTTATTGTAGAGGATTTTCCCACGTTAGAACGCCCAATAACCGCAATCTGAGGAGTGCCATCTTGGAGAACATTTTCTGGGCCAACGACCCCTTTTATAAATCGCGCCGAAGTAATCTTATGCATAAGGCTATCATAGCAGAAAGTCGCTTTTTCAGCGACTTTCTTTATTTTCTATTCTAATGTAATGCTCTTTATGACCATTGCTTCCAGTGGACGATCAGATGGACCAGTCGCAGTATTTTCGATCGCGTGGACAACATCCATTCCTTTTGTCACCTTTCCAAAGACAACGTGTTTTGTATCAAGAAAATTATTGTTGTTCACATTGATGAAAAATTGACTTCCGTTTGTATTTGGGCCAGAGTTTGCCATAGAGATCGTGCCGGTATCATTCTTGTTAGTACTAGTGAGTTCGTCATTGAATTTATAGCCTGGGCCACCAGTTCCCCACATACCGATCTGACTATCATCTTTTGTGAGCGGG
>CAZTHH010000064.1:0-2140 GCA_964613545.1 uncultured Candidatus Saccharibacteria bacterium | reverse complement strand
TCCATTCGTCTCTTTTGACCTCACTTCAGACAAGGGAATACTCTATGGGGTAAACAGGCACAATTCTAGCCTTGTTATCTTTGATCGTTTTTCACTCCCAAACTACAACTCAATTACTTTTGCTACTTCTGGAGCGGGTAAGTCGTACGCGACAAAACTTGAAATTATCCGTACACTTATGTTTGATACAGAAGTTATTGTGATTGATCCGGAACGTGAATACGAATTCCTCGCTGAAGCAATGGGGGGCAGATATTTTAATATTTCATTATCATCAGATCACCATATCAATCCATTTGACCTGCCAATTCCAACAGAAGAGGAGACCGGTGCAGATGTCCTCCGTTCAAACACAATAAACCTTGTCGGACTTTTCCGTATTATGCTCGGTGGACTTACCCCAGAAGAAGATTCCATTATAGATAGAGCAATTACTGAAACATATGCACTAAAGGACATTACTCCAGAATCAGATTTCACTACCATCGAGCCACCACTCCTTTCAGACTTTGAAATTGTGCTCGCAGGAATGGAGGGAAGTGAGTCTATTATCCAGCGCCTTACAAAATACACTCGTGGTAGCTGGTCATCATTCCTCAACCAACCATCAAACGTGGATATCAACCGAAAGTTTGTGGTCTTTTCTGTGCGTGATATGGAAGACGAACTCAAACCAGTCGCAATGTATATCGTCACACACTATATATGGAATGCGGTGCGTAAAAACATAAAGAAGCGCCTCCTTGTGGTGGATGAGGCGTGGTGGATGATGAAAAGCGAGGACACAGCATCATTCCTATTCTCTATTGCAAAACGTGGGCGTAAATACTACCTAGGACTAGCCACAATCACTCAGGATGTGGGTGACTTTATGAAAAGCCCATACGGAGTGCCTATTGTCACGAACTCTTCTATCCAATTACTCCTCAAACAATCTCCATCAACCGTCGACCTCTTACAAAAAACCTTTAATCTTACTGATGAGGAGAAATACCTACTCCTTGAGTCTAATGTGGGGGAGGGAATCTTCTTTGCTGGGCTAAAACACGTTGCAATCAAAACAATTGCATCCTATACCGAAGACCAAATCATTACCTCAGACCCTTCACAAATCCTTGCGATCAAAAAAGCAAAAGATGAGCTAAATGAGAGTAGTAAGTAACACGCAGAATGTAGTATAATAAAAGAATGAATGCACATGGTAAAAAATGCTTTATACTAGTACTTCTTATTGCCTTTTTGTGTGTACACTCCACCTCTGCGCTCAATGAAATAACCGCAGACGATATTAGTATTTCGATAAATCCAGAAATACCAGGCCCAAATGAGCTCGTCACTGTTACTCTTATTAGTTACGCAACGACACTCGATAAAGATTTAATTACTTGGAAAAAAGATGGAAAAACCGTACTGTCTGGTATTGGGCAAAAAACATACCAAACAACACTCGGAGGGGCCAACACTTCCAGCGGGCTTGAAGTGACGGTCGTCGCAGTTGAAGATAATAGTAAAATCTCAAAACAAATCATTCTACAAGCATCAGACTTAGACGTGCTTTGGGAAGCACCAAATTCCTACACCCCACCATTTTACCGAGGGAAAGCACTACCAACACAAGAAAGCATTATTAAAGTTGTAGCAATTCCAAATATACCAGGCAGTCAAAATCAGAAAAATACAGTATTTAATTGGAAATTAAATCGCAGCGCCGCACCCGATTCATCTGGATATGGAAAGAATGTGTTTTTGTTTAAAAATAGCTACTTAAATAACAGTGAAGCAATTGCGGTAACTGCTTCCACAACAAACGGAGACTACGATACAGGGAACTCTATCAGCATTCCAATAGTAACCCCAAAAATAATATTTTACACAAAAGACTCTACTGGTGAAGTTAATTACGACAACTCACTAAGCGGAGGGCTTTCATTAAAAGGGGAAGGAACTACAGTACTCGCAGAGCCGTATTTTCTTGGAATCAAAAATAATATGAGTGATTTTGCCTACACATGGAAAATAAATGGAAAACGTATCGACACACCAACCGACCCGCTTTCACTTACGGTGCGCCCAACCTCAAGCGGAGGGTATGCTATAATTGATTTAGCAATTAATAGCATCAGTAAATTATTCCAATCAG
>CAZTHH010000063.1:1888-2145 GCA_964613545.1 uncultured Candidatus Saccharibacteria bacterium | reverse complement strand
ATTTACCAACTTCAAGTCTTGATGGGACGAGATATTCGCGTGAGCCTTCAGGTGTACCCTTCATTAATATTGGAGTCTCGATTTCTAGGAAATCATTGTCATGCATGTACTCACGGAAAAAAGTAATAATTTTATCGCGCATACGCATATTATTTTGCATTCTTTCAGATCGTAAATCCAAATACTTGTATTTCATCCGAACATCTTCGTTGATACCACTTGTATCTTCATTTACCGCAAAAGGAACAGTTTCTGCT
>CAZTHH010000063.1:0-1878 GCA_964613545.1 uncultured Candidatus Saccharibacteria bacterium | reverse complement strand
ATTTCAAGTTCGAGTTCACCATTAAGCACGCCTTGCTTTACATTTCTTTCGGGGCGAGGATTTACTTTCCCTTTTACTTTTACGACGAATTCACTACGAAGCATCTTCCCTACTTCTAGTGTTTCCGTATAATTTGGCAAAATAACTCCTTGGACTTTTCCAGTCATATCACGAAAATCAAGGAAAATCATTTTCCCTTGGTCACGACGCACATCCACCCAGCCAGCGATAGTGACTTCATTCCCCATGTGTTCTTTTAAATTTTTTATGTAGGTTCTATTTTTCATATTAATGTAAATTCATTGTTACTAATTCATACGGGTAAGAAATAATCCAGACGATTCCAAAATATATCCAATAAAATGGGGCAAATAAAATGTAGATCAGTCTATCTTTCTTCCACATTGGCAAATACCATTTTTGTAATATCATTAAAAACGAATTGAGTGGTATGTATAGTATCGAAAACGCTACTGCAAGTACAAATCGTATAAATCTAATCATATAATTTTACTCCTACATTATTTTTAATAGTATTCATTGTACTCGCAACTTTTTCTTTTGCCTTTTCACCTCCGGCCTTCAAAATATCCAGTACAAGCTGAGGGTTTTGTTCATATTGTATGCGTTTTTCACGAAGCGGAGCCACAAATGCTTCGATTTCTTCGACGAGCATATCTTTTGATTCTTTGTATCCAAGTCCACCTTCTTCATATCGAGTTCGGAGTGCTTCAAGTGCTGGTCCGTCTAAGAATAATTTATGAATCTTAAAAATATTACATTCTTCAGCATTTTTTTTCTCAGCCGGAGCTTTTGAATCGGTCACAATACTCATCACCGCCTTTTTTATTTCTTCTTTTGTACCAAAAAGCGGAATAGTGTTTCCATAACTCTTACTCATTTTTCTGCCATCAGTTCCAGGCACAATAGCAACATCTTTTAGAATTATTGGATTAGGTAGTTTAAATGTTTCTCCGAAGGTGTTATTGAATTTTTGCGCAATGTCTCTGGCATACTCGACATGCTGTTTTTGGTCTTGCCCGACGGGGACTACGTCTGCGTCTTGGATAAGAATATCTGATGCCATAAGTACTGGGTAGTCAAAAAGCCCCATTGATGCTTCTTTGCCATTAGCTACTGCATCTTTGTATGCATGAGCACGCTCCATAAATGGCACCGTGACCAGACAATTAAAATACCAAGTGAGTTCAGTCACTTCAGGTAAATCTGATTGCTTAAAAAGGATTACTTTTTCGGGATCAAGACCACATGCCAAGTAATCCATTGTCACATCCAAGGTAGATTTGACGAGGTCTTTTTTGTTATGCATTGTAGTAAGCGCATGAAAATCTGCAATAAAAACCCTACTATCATATTCATCTTGCATTGCGATAAATTGCTTTATGGCACCAAAATAATTACCAATGTGCATGGTGCCAGTGGGTTTTATGCCTGAGAGAAGTATCTTTTTTGTCATATATGTATAGTACCAAAAAGATTAAACTTTTGCACATATAAACCACAGCCTTATCCCAGTATTGGTTTGCAATCTATCCTGACCTATGTGCTACAATAAGTGGACTATGGCAGATAAAAAACAATTACGTATTCCCCCACAAAGCCTCGATGCTGAAATGGCAGTCCTTGGATCTATCATGCTTCGCCCAGGAGCTATTCACGAAATCACTGACCTCATTAGTGGTCCTTCTTTTTATGCGGGTAAACACAAAGAAATCTTTACTATTATGATGGAGCTTTCAAGTAAAGGTGAGCCAATTGACCTCCTATCACTCTCTTCAAAATTAACTGAACGCAAGCTGATTGATTCTGTCGGTGGTGTGGGATATCTTGCAGAGCTGACAAATGCAGTACCTGCAT
>CAZTHH010000062.1:0-2345 GCA_964613545.1 uncultured Candidatus Saccharibacteria bacterium | reverse complement strand
TGGTGGCTTCTTTTGCTTATTGCAATACTTTCAGGATTATTGGGTACCTTATGGTTTACGACGGCACTTTTAAAGGTTCACTTCATTTCTTTTTCTGTTGTTTTTTTACTTCAGAAATTACAGCCATTATTTGCAATTGGGAGTGCTCGACTTTTTTTGAAAGAAAAAATATCTCGTGGTTATGTGAAGTGGGCAGTGCTCGCAGTTATCGCCGCATACTTTATTACGTTTAAAGATGGTGTGGTAAATATTAAAACTGGTGAGGGGACTATTATCGCAGCACTCTATGCACTCGGTGCAGCATTTGCATGGGGAACGAGTACTACTTTTTCTAAAATGCTTCTTGGAAAAGTACATGCGACTGTGAGTACTTTTTATCGCTTTTTATTTACAAGTATTATCGCTGGTATATGCGTGGTGAGTTTGGGATATATTGGGACACTTTCACAAATTACCATCACGCAGCTTGGGTTGTTTGTTATTATTGCTCTTTCTACTGGTATGGTTGCGCTTATGATTTACTATAGAGGTCTAGCAAGGACTCCTGTTCATATTGCCACTATTTTAGAGCTCACCTTTCCGTTTATTGCTATTTTGATTGATATGAAGTTGTACCATAGCACACTTGCGTTCTCGCAGTGGGTGGCTGTCTTTGTCCTTGTGTATAGTATCTATCGTGTAGTACAATTGCAAAATGGTATTTCAAAGTAAACATATTAGTGGTATTGGCCGTGGAAAAGAAATTGGTTTCCCAACAATGAATCTTGCCGTAGTTGAAGATATTATTCTCGAAGATGGTATTTATGCTGCATGGATAATGATTAATGATAAACCATACAAAGGAGCACTTCATTATGGTCCTATTCCTACATTTAATCAAAAAGACAATACCATGGAGGTGCATTTGATTGATGTCACTGATGAAGATTTTCCGGAAACGAAAGATGTAAAAATTGAAATAGATATTGTACAAAAGTTACGTGACATTAAACGGTTTTTAGACCCAGCAGATCTCACTGAGCAAATTGCTCGGGATGTTGATTACGTGAGTGCATTACTCAAATAACAATATGGAAATAATTAATAAAGAACAAAAAGAGTTGGTATGGTTACAGATATTATATCTGTTCATCCTTCCGATCCTCCTTTTTTATTTTGGAGTTATTCCAAGTCGGTTTCGTGTGATTGTGTTTTTCTCGATTGCACTTGTTCTGCTTGGAATTATTCACCATGATAAATGGACGTTTGAAGATATGGGGATTAAAAAAGATTGGATAAAAGAGTGGCTCTCATATGCAGTATTTACATTGTCTGGGATACTTTTTCTTACTTGGCTTGCGCAAATTGTTCCTCATTCACCATTCTTAAATTGGTGGGAAAATAAACGATTTTTATTATTGTTTATTCCACTCAGTGTCCTTCAAGAAGTGTTATTCCGTGGAATACTCATGTCGATGCTGATGCGTGCATTTAATGAAAAAGCACTGGTACTCATCATTAACGCCGCCGTATTTTGCATGCTCCATCTTATTTATAGTAATGCTACTTTTGTTTTACCACTAACCTTTATTGGAGGGATTGCTTTCGCCTGGATGTATATGGAGCACAAGAATCTTATCCTTATTTCTATCGCGCACACAGTATTTAATTTTACTGGCATGATTCTTGGATTTTTTATACTTCGATAATTATAGTAGTTTGAGTGTTTCCAGGAAGTCTTTTAGTTCTTGCCCTTTGATTTCACGGTATTCACCTTGCTTAAGATTCGAGAGCTGGATATTCATGATACGGACACGCTTTAAGTCTCGCACATTTTGGTGGAGTGCTTCACACATGCGACGGATCTGGCGTTTCTTGCCTTCGGTGAGGATTATATGAAATGTGTCTGGATTCTTTCTCCATACTTCACATTTTTTACTTACATAGCCATCAAAACGGACACCATCACCCATCGCTTCTATGAATGTGTCATTGAATGGAGTATCGAGTCTGATAACATATTCTTTTTCGTGTACATATTTTGGTGAAAGGAGGCGATCGGTAATACGCCCATCATTTGTCATGATAATGAGCCCAGAAGAGTCTTTATCAAGTCTACCGATAGGGAATACCCGTGTTGGGAATTTGGTCACTTTAAGGATGTCTTTTGTAGTAGTCTTACTTCCCGTTGTGCTGTTTTCTGGATTGGTTGTTATGTTAATTGGCTTGTTGTATGCAAAATATACATATTTTTGAGTAGTACCTTTTGTATCTACCACCACTTCGTCATCTTCGTATACCTTATCTCCAAGGACGGCTTTTCTGCCATTTATTTTTACTTTTCCTTGTTCGACAAGTGCATCTGC
>CAZTHH010000061.1:0-2418 GCA_964613545.1 uncultured Candidatus Saccharibacteria bacterium | reverse complement strand
GAAGCTCATGGAAACATGCACCATGAAATTTATAAAGAATTTGGATTAGTTCAGAATACTGGATATTTTATTGGGCATGATTTATTTTACCCAGGTGATGCATTTATAAATCCAAATAAAAAAGTGGATATTCTGGCACTAGCTGTCGCTGGTCCATGGATGTATTTAAAAGAAGCAATTGAATATGCGCTTGAATTAAAACCTCGTATTTGTTTTCCTGTTCATGATGGAATGATAGAAAAAGATAAACCAGGTCCAATCTACAGACTTCCTGAAAATGTATTGCCTCAAAATGGGATTGATTTTAAAAATCTTGTTTTGCAAGATGAAGTAGAATTATAATATGGATAAATTATTCTCAAAATCTGAACCGGTGCATACTCCTGAAACCCAAAGAAGTTTTGAGGAAAAAATTTGGGATTTGGTGAATTTGCAATTGGAATATATTGAAAAGGTGGATACGGGTGCATTAGCTCCTCTTAGTGGTGAGAAAATGGCCTTTAGTAAAATGCTCATGAAGTATTCCTTTATAAGGTTTGAGATTGATGAGCAGTATCATCGGAGAGTACCAGCAGAGATGAAGAATAATGAAGCTGCCTACAATCAATTCCAGGCAGATGTTATTTCAAAAATTGAAGCGGTCTATCAAACTGATAAAACTCATTGGAAAGAAAAAGTACGAGATACAATCCGTACCGCGGCGAATCCTCTCGGTCTATTGCGCGAGAAAGATAAAACAAAACAAGAGAGTGAAGACTTTACTGCTGGACTTGCGGATTTTAATCCTAGTTCCTGGGAGGAATCAGAGCAGGTGGGTATTCCGAAGAATAGTGAGTTATTAAATATACATTTTCGTCCTCTTGCTGAGCAGAAAGAGAATGATGACAATGTGCAGAATATTTTTTCTAAGGATTCGCTTTCGAAGATTGCAGTGGAAATTGTAGAAAAGCAACCTTTTGTAAAAGGAGTTCTTGGACGGTCTTGGATTGTGAGTAGTCCTATTGGGAAGCGCATTGGATTTTCTGTGGTCAGAATAGATAATGAGGTTTCTGACGCACAAGACTTCTGGGGGCAATTTATTGATGAGTATGGAAATATAAATAAAGAACGAGCAAAAAAATTTATGGAAACTGGGAAACCAGAATTTCCAATCGCGGTAGGGATAATCCCAGTAGAAGACTTTTTGAAAAAATATCTACCAGAAGATAAGAAAGGAAAGGTTTTGTTACAAGATATTTCACCTGCCTTTAATGAGTTTGATTCTGCCATAAAAGAGACAATAAAAAAAATATTCAATTATGACTTAAGCCTTACTCCCGATGACGTTTTGCAGATACTGAATGAGAATAATTACTTGAAAGAATTTCTTGCTACAGATGATGGTAAGCAATTTATAAAACTCACCCAAAAGGCAGTGGCAGAGAAAGGATATTTAGGTGATGCTGATATGGAAGGAAGGGATGAAATTATAAAAAGCTTTCATGATCACTTTAAATATATCACTGATAATAAATATATAGCAAAAGAAGTTATAATCTAATTCATGGCACACCATATTTATCATACGCATGGGTTTATACTTAATTCGCGGAGCCACGGTGAAGCGAATAAAACGCTCACGATATATACGCGTGAGCTCGGATTAGTAAGAGCAAGAGCGCAGGGTATACGCCTTCATAAATCAAAATTGAAATTTGGACTTCAGGACTTTTCTTATGCAAAGATTGATTTTGTCCGCGGGAAAGAAATTTGGCGAGTGACTTCTGCGACGACGGTGGATTCATTTCCATTTGCTCGTGCGAGTCGCCATACACTTGTGCTCATTGCACAAATTGCAAAATTACTTGAGCGCTTGTGTGCGGGGGAAGAAGCGAATGAAAAAATATTTGATGAATGTATTCAAGCATTCTATCTGCTTGATGCACCAGAAACTTCCAAAGAAGAAGCGAGTGCTATTGAAATGTACCTCGTGCTTCGTATTGTTCACTCGCTCGGCTATGTCGGCGAAGGGGAGGTGATTGCAAAATATCTCGGTGATTCGTTTAATCACGAGAAGCTCCCACTTATTCTTTCAGAGAAGAAAAGTGTGCTCTCGCACATTAATAAAGCTTTATTAGAAAGCCAGCTGTGATATACTTTATCTATGCGTGACCCAAATGAATCACTTCATAAAATAGAGGACATAAAGCGCCATTTATATGACCGGGATTATTCTTCGGTGACGGGGCATAAAGAAGGGTATCTGCATCCAGTACGTCATGAAGTTCCAGATGCGTGGGCAGAGCCTCCTCTTACTAAATCTGATACTCCAAAATTACGCACCTCTGCACTGCTTAAAAACTTTTTTATGCTCGCTATTATTTTTCTTATTGGGGCAATTGTGTTCGGTGTGGTGATGCTTTCAAAAGGTCCTGATGT
>CAZTHH010000060.1:0-2554 GCA_964613545.1 uncultured Candidatus Saccharibacteria bacterium | reverse complement strand
ATGCTCGTGCGACTGTCGTCGAATGGCTTAAAGAAGAAGGCTTACTCGAAAAAGAAGAAGACATCACTCAAAATATTTCCACCGCAGAACGTACTGGTGCAGTAATTGAACCCCTTCCAAAACTTCAATGGTTCATCGATGTAAACAAAAAGATTCCCGCTCGAGAAAATAAATCATTAAAAGAATTAATGCTCGAAGCAGTAACTCATGATGGAATAGAAATTATTCCTGATAGATTTGAAAAGGTATATATGCATTGGATTACCAATCTGCATGACTGGTGTATTTCTCGGCAAATTTGGTACGGACACAGAATTCCGGTATGGTATCGTGGTGAAGAAATATATTGTGGCATTGAAGCACCAGAAAATGAAGGCTGGACACAAGACGAAGACACGCTCGATACATGGTTCTCTTCAGGACTGTGGACATTCTCTACCCTCGGTTGGCCAGATATGGATGCACCAGATCTAAAGAAGTATCACCCGACAACAATCCTCGAAACAGGTTATGATATTTTACCTTTCTGGGTAGCTCGTATGATTCTTATGTCAAAATATATCCTTGGAGTTGTCCCATTTAAAACAGTTTATTTTCATGGATTAGTACGCGATGCACAAGGTCGCAAGATGAGTAAATCACTCGGTAATATTATTGACCCACTAGATATGATTGAAAAGTATGGTGCAGACGCACTCCGCATGTCGCTCATTATCGGTACCGGTCCAGGAAATGACAGCAAAATGGCTGAAGATAAAATCAAAGCATACAAACACTTTGGAAATAAGCTTTGGAATATTACTCGCTTTATCCTCTCTGCGACAAAAGAAAATCCGTACGATAAAAATTTCACGGCATTCACACCAAAAGATGCTGAGCTTATCACGGAACGGGATGAAATAATTAAAAATATTACCAAAGAAATGGAAGAATATAAATTCTATTTAGCTGGTGATAAAATTTACCAATACACTTGGACTCGCCTTGCTGATGTAATTATTGAAGAGAGCAAAGAGGTATTGCTAAATGGCACTACCGAAGAAAAGGTATCTCGTGCACAATTCCTCCAGCACACACTAATCCTTATGATCAAAGCTCTCCACCCGTTTATGCCGTATGTTACCGAAGAATTATGGTCTCTGCTTCCTGCAGAAGGAAAAACATTACTCCTTGTAGAATCTTGGCCACTATCTAAATAGTCTTATACAATGGATTCATTATTCGCAAATCCAAAAGTTTTCCTACTTGCCACCTTAAGTGGTGTGTTACCTGCAATTCTTTGGCTTTGGTTTTGGATTCACCAAGAAGATTCAGAAAAGAGCGAGCCCCGAGGACTCATATTCCTTTCATTCCTTATCGGTGCCATTACTGTACTTGTTGCAATTAGTCTTGAGAAATTTTCTGCTGGATTAATCCACAATCACTCGCTCCAGATACTCACTTGGGCCAGCATAGAAGAAATTCTTAAATTACTTGCAGTATGTATTGTTATCTTCAGCACAAATGAAGTTGAGCGACCCATCGACTACCCAATGTATTTCATTGCCGTAGCACTCGGATTCGCTGCGCTTGAAAATGTGCTCTTCCTCATCAAGCCACTTTCTGTTGAAGGTACTACTATCGTGGGACTTATTACAGGGAATTTACGATTTCTTGGATCGACATTACTTCATTCTATTGCGAGCGGAATGATTGGTAGTGCGATAGGTCTTGCACTATGGAGAAGTCCATTTACAAAAAAAATATATTTATTTATGGGACTCATCGCTGCAATTTCCTTGCATACTGTGTTTAATTTTTTTATAATAGAAGGAGCAGGAGCGAATTTTATTCAAGTGTTTGGATTCCTCTGGATTGTCGCTATTATTAATATTCTTATTTTTGAGAAACTAAAGCGTATGGGTCGCACCGAAGAAGTGCGCCCAATGCATTAAAATATTTTATGCCAAAAAAGAAATCTTTTTTTGAACGGTTAACAGGTAGTATTCGTATGGATGATGAAGAAATTGATCTTAACGAAGACACTTCCTCAGAAGGGAAAAATACGCTATCAAAAATTCCAGAAAAAACTTCAGCAAAAACACTTAAAGTAAAAGATGAAGATACTCACGAAGAAGAAGAGGAAGAAGTAGGACAGCTCACCGTAGATGTATATCAGACAACAAATGAAATCATTGTGCAGACAATGGTCGCCGGTGTTCAGCCAGAGAATCTTCACATTACGATTACTCGCGACATGATTACTATTAAAGGCAAGCGTGAAGAAGTCCGTGGCATTAACGAAGATAATTATTTTGTAAAAGAATTGTTCTGGGGTGCATTTGCCCGTACAGTGAATCTTCCACAAGAAATTGAACCAGAAATATCAGAAGCAATTGAAAAGCACGGTCTCCTCATCATCAAGCTTCCAAAAATAAACAAAGACAAAAAGACAAATGTAAAAGTGAAGTCAATATAATAACAAAAAAGAAAAAGCTCCAATAAGGAGCTTTTTCTTTTTTGTGCCTAGGCCCAGATTCGAACTGGGGACCTATCCCTCTTCAGGGGAGCGCTC
>CAZTHH010000059.1:0-2658 GCA_964613545.1 uncultured Candidatus Saccharibacteria bacterium | reverse complement strand
CCTGCGACCTTTCCGGTGTAAACGGATTGCTCTACCAACTGAGCTAATCGCGCATCTTAAAATGAGTAACTCTAAGATAGTAGCATATTTTCAGTATATTTCAACCTTGTGCTAGTATGTGTGTATGAAAGCTCCAAATATAGAAATCCTCTATGAAGACAAAGATGTCGTGGTAATAAACAAGCCCGCGGGTATTTCGGTGCATAAGGATGGCAAAAATGATGACTATACTATCGCTGATTGGTTTGCTGAAACGTATCCAAAATCTAAAAAGGTAGGGGAGCCACTCATGATTGACCGTACTGGTGGGGGTAGAGAGCCGATTGCTCGCCCCGGGATTGTACATCGATTAGATAAAGAAACATCTGGTGCGCTCATTCTCGCAAAGAATCAAACAGCGTTTGACCTCATCAAAGAGCAATTTCAGGAACATAGTATTGAAAAGGTGTATCGTGCGTTTGTCTATGGAAATGTAAAAGATCCAAAGGCATCCCTCGCCTCTGGGGGAATGGGAATTATAAATGCATCAATTGGGCGCAGTCCAAACGATGTCCGTATGTGGACGTGTGGTCGTGGCGCGCGTGATCCTCTCCGTGATGCAATTACCAAATATAAAGTGCTCCAGAAATTTACCGACCTTGATGAAGATGCAATCGATCCCGAACTCCATAACAAACACAAAAAAGCAAAAGGAGGTGGGAGTGAGATTGCGATCGAGAAAAGTAATCATCAGTTCACCTATATAGAGCTCTACCCAAAGACTGGCCGTACGCACCAGCTCCGTGTCCACTTGCGGTACCTCAATCATCCGATCGTTTCTGATTCACTCTATGCAGGCGCAAAAGAGAAAAAGCTTGGCATGAAGCGCCTTGCGCTTCATGCGTATTCTATCTCTTTTGTTTTGCCATCTGGTGCCCCGATAAAAATCGGTGCTCCGCTCCCAAAAGATTTCCAAAAGGTGGTAAAAGACTATCATTTAGTAAAATAAATTTTTATTATGAATCTCGAGTTTCTTTTTTCACAGATACAACAGCACTATTCATTAGGGGCCGTTCTTTCACATGAAAAGATACAAGAAGGTGTTTGTACAGAAAATTATAAAATTGAAACTTCTACTGGAGTGTATCTTTTAAAACAGCATCGGGAAAATACGATTCCCAAACTTGATACAATAGAAAAGACTCAATTCTTTCTAAGGGACAATATGGTCCCAGCAGTGACTCCAGTAATGGTGAACAATAATGAGTACCATATTATTGTAGATGAAAAATATTATTCGATATATCCTTTTGTTACTGGGTTTGATGGCCAAGATGCTGGGCCATTGTGGAATAAAACTATTCATATGGGGCAATTATTGGCGCACATGCACCTTCTCTCGAAAGACGGATTGCCATTTAATGCTTGTGACCAAGGTTATTTTATGCCACAGGCTCCTGCGAAACTTCTTTTGGAAATGGAACGATTGGAGGAAATAATTAGCGCAGATAAAGATGAGGATGGTTTTAAAAAAGAAGCATTAGAATCATTTGCATTGAAACGCCAATTATTAAAAGAGAATCCTGATGCCTACCTTATAAAGAGCGAAGCAATGTCTGAGCGGCATATTACACATGGAGATTTTCATACAGGAAATATGTTCTTTGACGAAGAGGGGAAAGTGTCTGCATTGTTTGACTTTGAACATGCGGGCGCAGCTCCTCGCATGTATGAACTTGTCCGATCATTCATGATGATTTTTAATCATTTTTACGAAGAAAAGAATTGGGATAGGGTTATTGTCTTTTTAAAGACTTACCATGAAATTTATCCTTTTTCAGCAGAGCATCTCGCACAAGCGATTGAGGGATTTTATATAAAAAATTTTTCTACTCTTTGGATTGAAAAATTCCATTATGTTGATCATAATTTTAGGGCGGATAGTCTTCTTTTAAAGCATCATAATACTATTATCTATTTACGAGATAATCGAGAGGTTTTTACCAAAAAGCTCTGTAAAATGGTTTTTGAAAACTAATTAAACCTTTGTGGCATAGTGCTCCTTGCATATAATGGGGCTTTATGCTAAAGTATGCCCTATGGAAAAGACGACTTTAGAATACACACCAGTAGACATTGCGAGCCGTAAAAAGCTTGATTTTAAAGCAGGGGACACTGTTCGTGTGTGGAGTAAAATTTTAGAAAAGGGTAAGACTCGCCTCCAAGCATTTGAAGGCCTCGTTATCGCTCGAAAGCACGGTACTGAAATCGGTGGAACATTCACTGTTCGTAAAGTTGCTTCAAGTGTTGGCGTAGAACGTATCTTTCCAATCTTTTCTCCAAACATTGATAAGATTGAAATCCTAAAGAAATCAAAGACTCGTCGTAGTAAGCTTTACTTCATCCGTACAAAAGCAGTGAAGGAAGTAAAGAAAAGACTCAAGAGTATTACGCTTTCAAAAGAAGAATCACACGCAGAATCAAATCCGGAAGAAACAACTACAGAATAAAAAATCAAAAATCCGGCAGTGCCGGATTTTTGATTGGGTTGAAAAATTCTTAATAATCTGTATACTAACGTAGTGTTACCACACCTGCCCAGGTGTTGAAATTGGTAGACAAGCACCCTTGAGGTGGGTGTATCGCAAGATGTGGAGGTTCAAGTCCTCTCCTGGGCAC
>CAZTHH010000058.1:0-2780 GCA_964613545.1 uncultured Candidatus Saccharibacteria bacterium | reverse complement strand
TCTTTTTCGAGTAAGCCTTCTTCTTTAAGCCATTCGACGACAGTCGCACGAGCATCAGCCACCTTTTTGCCTTTAAGATTTTCACCACCGATGGTCATCTTTGCAAACTCGTTGATTACTTGAATCATTGGAAGCTTATGACGAAGGGCAATTTCTGCATCTATCTGGCTATGTGCTGGAGTTACCCCGAGTGCGCCAGTCCCGAATTCTTTTTCCACGGCATCATCACCGACGATTTTGATCTGAAGTGGTACACCACAAAATACGACATCGTATTCTTTACCGATGTACTCTTGGTATCTTTCATCATTTGGATTGACTGCCACTGCAGTATCACCGATTTTTGTTTCTGGGCGAGTGGTAGAAATAGAAATAGGGAAATCTTTAGAATATTTAAAAGTATAGAGTTTACCTTTGCGTTCTTCGTGGACGACTTCATCATCAGAAATAACTGTTTGACCTTTTGGATCCCAGTTCACTACGCGATGTCCACGATAAATGAGCCCATCATCATACATTTTCTTAAACGCGGTGCGGACCGCAAGATTTCTCTTTTCATCAAGGGTAAATGCTTCGCGAGACCAGTCCACAGAGGTACCCATCTTTTTCATTTGGTTTACGATTGTGTCGTGAGATTCTTGTGCAAATGTATTTACACGATTAAGAAATTCCTCACGTCCTAAATCAGTTTTTCTTTTGCCTTCTTCTTTTTCTAAAATCTTTTCTACCTTTGACTGAGTGGCAATTGCTGCGTGGTCTGTCCCTGGGAGCCAGAGAGTCTGCCTGCCTTGCATACGCGCAAAACGCACCATGATGTCTTCGATAGTGAGCATCGCTGCGTGGCCGGTGTGGAGTGTACCAGTGACGTTTGGAGGAGGGAGCACGATAGAGAATGGCTTCGTGCCTTCTTTTACAAATCCTTTTGCTTCACATACATCAGGATTAAAAAAGCCACTCTCTTCCCAAAGTGCGTAAATTCGGTCTTCTGTATCGGCTGGATTATAGGGTTTTAAAAGCTTTGGATCTAAATGTGAATCATCATTATGCATATATAAAATATAGCATTTATAACTTCAAATTGCCATTTGCTTTAAAGATATCGTAATTGAAAGTTGCGGGCGTGTGGAGGGAATTAAAATAGCCTGCCATTCCTATCATGAGTGCATTATCGCCGGTGATTTGGCGTACTGGATAATAGACGATAAATCCATGTTTCTCGCTTGCTCGGGCGAGCTCACGTTGTAAATGTGTATTTGCTGCGACACCTCCACCAAGGAGCAGGTGCGTACTACTTGTTTCGTTTATCGCTTTTACTGTTTTCTTTATGATTACTTCTATTGCTGCGTTTTCAAATTCACAGGCAATTGCCATTTTGTCTTCTTCGTTTTTAATTGGGTTGTCACGAATATGATATAGCACGGCAGTTTTTAATCCTGAGAAAGAAAAATTAAAATCTTTTGAGTGAAGCATTGGGCGAGGGAAAATAGGTTTGACTAAAGCCTCGCTCGGTATATTGTTTTCGTCAGCACGAATAATTTTCTGGTGAAAATTTTCTCTGCTCGCGCCGTCGCGCTGTGCAAGACTTCCTAAATCAATATACCTTCGCTCTGCTTCCGCCAGCTTCGATATCGCCGGACCACTCGGGTATGGGAGATCCATCATTCTCCCAACTTTATCAAACGCTTCGCCAACAGCATCATCCACTGTAGTACCGATAATTTTATATTCGTTGTAATTTTTTACTTCAATGAGTTGTGTGTGCCCACCAGAGACGAGGAGTGAAATTGCATTTTCTGGCATTTCTCGAAGTGGAATTTCTTCGCCTATTTTATATTCAGGTAAAAGCGGAGAGAGTAAATGCCCCTCCATGTGATTTACTGGAAGGAGGGGTATGTTGAACTTTTTTGAAAGCTCAAGTGCAAAAGTAATTCCAACCCAGAGTGATGGTTCAAGTCCTGGACCTACCGTTACCGCAATAGCATCTACTTTTAAACCGTCTTTATCAATTCCGGCTTCTCTGCACGCGTCTTCATATACGCTGGCAATATTTGCAATATGCTCACGCTTTGCCATAGCAGGAAATACACCACCATAGCCTTCATGGATGGTCTGCGTGTTCACTTTATTTCCGAGAATGGTGATATTCTCGGATGTTATTTCTATGATGGCAATTCCCGTGTCATCACAACTTGTTTCTATGGCTAAAAGCTTCATATAGTGAATACTATAGCAAAAAAGTGTATTTTCTTGTAGTATGGTTTTATGGCAAAAATAACTATATTTGGACTCGCTGGAACAGGCAAAACAACAGCAGGGAAGATGCTCGCTCAAAAATTGGGCTATGAATACATGTCTTCTGGTAATATGTTTCGTGCATATGCAGATAAAATGGGGCTTACGCTTGCAAAGCTTGAAGAGCTCTCTTATGCCGATGATAGTTATGATAAAAAACTTGATGCTGAAGTTTCAGAATATGGAAAAACACACGAAAATTTTATTTTTGAGAGTCGTCTTGCGTGGCATTTTATTCCCGATTCTTTTAAAATAAATTTATCTTGTGGATTCGATGAGCGACTTGGGCGTATTGCGCAACGAGAAGGAAAGACATTTGAACAAGTAAAAGAAGAAACACTCCACCGCGAAGACCTAATTACTAAACGATATAAAGAGTACTATGGTATTGAGCATTTTGATGATGCAAAGAATTTTGATTTTACTGTAGATACTGGGCCTAACAATGCTGAGAAAGTTGTAGAAATAATTCTTACTGAATTAAAAAA
>CAZTHH010000057.1:0-2804 GCA_964613545.1 uncultured Candidatus Saccharibacteria bacterium | reverse complement strand
CTCGGTGGGTCACTCATAGTGCCTGAGTATGTAGATACTCAATTCATAAAAGAATTTACAACCGCGATTAAGAATTGTGTTAATGATGGACTACGTTTTGTCATTATTGCTGGTGGTGGCAGAACTGCGCGACAATATATTGAGGCAAGTCGGGAAGTTACTACGGTGTCTCTTGATGATCAAGATTGGGTGGGTATTGCAGTTACTCGGTTAAATGCAGAACTACTTCGTGTTTCATTTGGAGGGCTTGCACACGATAAAATTATTATGGATCCTGATATGGTACCACAAACAGACAAACCAATTTTATTGGGCGCTGGATGGAAACCGGGGAATAGTAGTGACCTTGCTGCTATTCACTGTGCGCAAAGTGTCGGGGCAAAAGTAGTAATAAATCTTTCAAATATTGATTATGCATATGACAAAGACCCAAATAAATATGGAGACGCAAAAAAGATAGAGCAGAGTTCTTGGGCTGACTTCCGTGCAATTTTACCAAAAGAATGGGAGCCGGGACTTTCTTCACCGTTTGATCCAATTGCTGCTGAAAAGGCCGAGTCTCTCGGACTCGAAGTTGTCATAATGAATGGCAAAGACCTTGTGAACCTTGACCATTATCTCCACGGGGAACCCTTTAAAGGAAGTGTAATAAAATAAATTATATATGGGAATAATTATAAAAACAGAAGAACAGATTGAAATACTAAGAGAAGGAGGGAACCGCCTCGGGGCTATTTTGGCAAAGGTGGCAACGCATGTGAAGCCGGGGATTTCTACTTTGGAATTGGATAGAATTGCACATGACCTTATAAAAGAAGGCGGGGATAAGCCTGCGTTTTTGGGTTATAAGCCGTATGGTCACAAGAAGCCATTTCCTGCAGCACTTTGTACTTCAGTAAATAGTGAGATTGTGCATGGAATTCCTCGAGCGAGCGTTATACTCAAGGAAGGTGATATTATTTCTATTGATTTGGGTATCGTACACGATGGACTTTTTACTGACCATGCAATTACTGTCGCTGTCGGTGAGATTCCAAAGAGTTCTGAAAAATTAATTAAAATTACAAAAGAAGCGCTTGATGTCGGTATCTGGGCAGCAAAATGTGGAAATACTGTCGGTGATATTGGGTATGCGATTGAATCATTTGTATACAAAAGATACGGAATTGTAAAAGAGCTTGCAGGTCACGGAGTGGGTGTAGAAATTCATGAAGATCCATACGTGCCTAATTACGGAAAAGCAGGGAAGGGAGTAAAGCTCGTCCCAGGAATGGTAATTGCAATTGAGCCAATGCTTACGATTGGTAGTCCCGAAATTCATGTACTAGAAGATGGCTATACAATTAAAACAGCAGACGGTTCTCGTGCTGCGCACTTTGAGCACACCGTCCTCATTACTGACGGCGAGCCAGAAATTCTCACCACGTTTTAAATTCCTCATGCTATACTATTAGCATGAACCCACAAGAACTCGCAAAAATTCAAAATGAAGCGCATCGTTTGCAAACAATGAGCGCACATTATTTAAAAGTTGGAGATAAAGATTTAGCGGTAAATACACTTTTTACACTTTCAAATTTTTATCGTAGCCTCGGCATGAAAAAGGAGGCACAAGAAGTACTCAATCAAGTAGATAAAATTGAGATATAGCTACCTATCAAAATAGAAACGGTGTATAATAAAATACATGGAGAGTTTCAATCTAAATAATGCACCAAAATTTAAAAACCCAGAAGACGAACTGGCTTTTTTGCGTGCGCATATAAAAGAGCGTGAAGATGCGCTTATGAACGAAGGGCACAATGTGAGTACTGAGCAGGTTGCACATGAAGCTTTAAGTAGTTACAAGCAAATTCCTCATACAGAAGTAATGCATCCTACGGCGACTATGCCACAAAAAGATGTGGAGCAAATTGTGCTCCGGTTAAAGCCAGAAAACCATGATGCAAAAATGGAAGAAATGCTCGGCATACTTCTTAATCAAGGTGTTTCTACGGCGCTTTCTGTCATCGCCAAGATGAATAACCCCCACCTTGATGATGACTTTCATCGTTTCCTCGTGCAGTATTTAGTGAGTACGCACAAGATTCCAGGACTCCATGAGGGCACACCACTTTGGAAATCTCTCGATATGAAGCTATTTGAAATTGCACTTCCGGAGCCAACTGACGATGATAAAAAAGGATTAAAGGAGCTCCTCTCTACGATGGAGCAGTTTTATGCTGGAATGCACTCTGTTGGGAGTAGTCGTCAGAATTATAATCGTAGCCACTTTACGCTTGAAATTGCTCTTTCAAATAATAGTGATCAATTTGTATTTTATACTGCAGTACCAAGTAATAAAGCGGATTTGTTTGAAAAGCAATTGCTCGGTGTGCACTCACATGCAAAAATTACCGAAGTGCCGGATGATTATAATGTATTTACCGATAATGGTTATACCGCCGGAAGCTATGCCAAGCTTGCGCACCACGAAGTATATCCGATTAAATTATACGAAACAATTGAGCATGATCCACTCAATATTATTCTCAATGTATTTTCTAAATTAAAAAAAGAAGGAGAGGGTGCATCGGTGCAGTTTACTATCTGTCCTGAGGATGATGAAATTGTAAAAGAATTTCGTGTCATATTAAATGATGTTAAAGAGGGGATGTCTGTCCGCACCGCAAAGAGCATGACTCGCCAAATGGGAAAAGAATTTGGCAAGCTCGCCAAGGAGCTTATTTTTGGTGTATCAAAACACAAAGAAGAAAAAAAGGTAAATGATCGTGCGGTGGAGGCAATCACTGAGAAATTAAAGA
>CAZTHH010000056.1:0-2868 GCA_964613545.1 uncultured Candidatus Saccharibacteria bacterium | reverse complement strand
CTGCTCATACTGGTATTTACCATAATCCATTATCTTTGCTATCGGAGGTACTGCAGAAGGCGATATCTCAATCAAATCCATTCCAGCTTCCTGGGCTTTGGCGAGTGCGTCTTTAAAACTTAAAACACCAAGGTTTTCACCTTCTGATGTTAGCACCCTTAGCTCATTGGCTCTAATTTGGTTGTTTATGCGTTCTCTCAATGTATATCGATAGTAAAATAATAGATGTTGCCCACCAAAAGTGGACGTGCCTACCTAGGGTTAATATAGCATATTCATGTTATTATGGCAATATAGCTATGAATACTATACCTTTTTATAAAAACCCTGGGGAAACACCACTCGAAGCCCTCGAACGCTATCGGAAAATGAAGCCAGAATATGCACATGTGCCTATGACGTATGCGGGACGGCTTGATCCACTCGCTGAAGGACTCCTTATATTGCTGGCTGGTGATGAGTGTATGAAAAAGGATGAATACACGAAACTTCCAAAAGAATATGAAGTAGAAGTACTATTTGGTTTTGCTACTGATACATATGATGTATTAGGGCTTGCAGAAAGCGAACGAGAAAATACTGTTTCAGGAAGTCTTGCGCAGGACGACGGTCCGAGCAGAGCAAAAATTCAGCAGAATTTTATGTGTGCTGACGGAAACAGTATTTTGAGTGAACTTTCCAAGGTGGTAGAAAAATTTACCGGTGTTTATGATCAAAAGTATCCGCCATATTCTTCTCGTACGGTAAATGGTAAACCACTGTGGCAATGGGCGAGGGAAGGCAAATTAGCAAATTTGGATCTTGGATCACAAATAGAAATTCCATCACACAAAGTACAGGTATCGAATATTGAAATAAAAGCGATAAAAGAAATCTCAGGAAAAACTTTGCACAAGAAAATAAATGAAATGATTGAAAGTGTAAATGGCGATTTCAGGCAAAAAGAAATTTTAGAAAAGTGGAATGAGGTATTTACAGGGAAGGATGATGAGGTGTATCAAATCGCGACGCTTACCATCTCTTGCGGTAGCGGCACTTATGTGCGAGTAATTGCACATGACATAGGTACAGCGCTTGGTGTGCCGGCGCTCGCGTTACACATCAAGCGTACTAAGATAGGAGATTTTTTGCTTCCTCAAAAAGAGCAGTAATACGTTCTTCGGATTTTGCTTCTCCGAATAGGCGGATGATAGGTTCGGTGTTTGACGGACGGAGTAGCACCCAAGATGAGTCAGAGAAATCGAGGCGGAGCCCATCTTGCCTATCAGCTGTTGCGTCTTTAAAATGGGCGATGAGTGTTTCGTATCGTGTTTCTAGGTTTCCATCATTTGGGAACTTATCTTTTTTCATGTAATACTTTGGAAGACTCTCTACTACTTCACTGACGGTTTGATTTCTTTTTGCGAGGAGTTCGAGTGCGAGGGAGAGAGACACAAATCCATCACGGCAATTATTTATGAGGGGATAGATAACACCGCTACCACCTTCACCACCAATGATTCCATTATTATCAATGAGTCCTTGCATTACATTGGCCTCACCAACTTTTGTGCGAATACATTTTCCTCCGTGTTGTTCTGCGATATCTGCAGTCATTTGTGAGGTGGAAAGATTGATTGAAATCGTTTGCCCTGGATTTTGAGAGAGGACTGCCTCTACTCCAAAGGCGAGGGTGTACTCTTCGGAAATATATTCACCTTTTTCGTTTATGAGTACGAGGCGGTCTGCATCGGGATCATGAGCAAAACCAATATCACAATTATTGTTTTTTACGAGTTCACAGATGTCTGTTAGGTTTTCTTTTATTGGTTCTGGAGCATGAGCGAACTTTCCATCTGGAGTGGTATTTATTGCCACATATTCCACGCCAAGCTGTTCAAATAAATACGGGTCAATTACACACGCCGAAGCATTTATCATATCTACTGCCACCTTGAATTTCCGCGCACGAATTGCTTCTACGTCTATGTGTTGTAGGATTTTATTTACATGGTCTTTTACAAAGTTATTTAACATATGATTTTATTTTTTTTACTGCTTCTTCGTTGGTCATTCGCGCATCACGAGTAACAAATTTTAATCCGTTGTACTGTATTGGGTTGTGGCTTGCGGTGACAATAATTGCTCCATCGTAATTGTTTTCTTTAACTGCGAGCATAATTGTCGGGGTAGGGAGGATGTCGCCATACACAACAGTGACTCCTAATGTGTGGAGTGCTGGAATTATTGCTTCACAAATTGCTGGTCCGCTTTCACGGCCATCTCTGCCAATCAGAATTGTTGGGTTTTCTTTGCCTGTTTCTTCTTTTGTAAACAATGCAAAAGCTCTTGCAAAATTAATCGCAATTTCCGGAGTCAAACTCTCACCCCACACTCCTCTGTATCCACTTACTTCAAGTTTTGGCTGAACCATTTTCTCAGTATATCATATCTCTAATAGAGTTTGCCCCTCACGAAGTTTTAGCGTATTATGTGGGCATGATAAATCGCATTTATGTGATGCCGAAGGGGATAGACAGCAGGGCAAAAGGCGCCCTGAAATCTTTTAACGGGCTAGGGCTTTCTGGTAAGGTCACAAAAGTAGCGCTTCTGGATTCTTATTTACTTAATGCTGATATGAATAGTAGTGAGCTTGAAAAAGCTGCGGTGTTGCTCACAAACAATAAACTCGAAATTGCTTCTATAAATGCACTGCCATCCTTGGCAGATTTTTCGTATGTGATTGAGATTAGTTATGCTCCTGGGGTGACAGACAATGTCGCACATACCGTGATGGAGGAAATTACTGATGGACTCGGCAGACCTTTTAAAAGGGGTGAGGCAGTATACACCTCAAAAGTATTTCTCATTGCGGGAAAAGTTTCAGAA
>CAZTHH010000055.1:0-2877 GCA_964613545.1 uncultured Candidatus Saccharibacteria bacterium | reverse complement strand
AGCATATAGCGTTAATTTAGGCAATTATTCTCGGCAAAAGGGCGCTCATACGAGTCGTTACCTCATAATTAATGGTATTTGTCATATCTCCAAGCATTTCAGCCGTAATCTCATCTTTACCTTGTTTTCCAAGGAGCACCACCTCATCCTCAGCTTTTACCCCTTGTATTGCCGTCACATCCACCACAAACATATTCATTGCGACACGGCCGAGTATTGGCGCACGCTGGCCTTTAATCAGCACTATACCCTTTGATGAAGCGGAGCGAGGCAAACCGTTTGAATATCCTTGCGGAATTACTGCAATTACTGTTTCTTTTTTTGTAATATAACTAAGCCCGTAGCCAATAGAATGCCCTTTCGGTAGTGTCTTTACTTGCGCCACATGGCTTACCCATTTCATTACCGGTTTTAATTCCAATTTTTTATCCCATACTTTTTTAAGCTCTTCGCTCGGCCACATACCATACAAACCCACACCGACACGCACAATCGGATGAATGCCATGCCATTTTTCATATGCAAGCACGCCTGAGGTAGCCGAAATATGAGTGTGAATTTTCTTGTATCCATGTGCATGAAATAATGCGATAGCTTTTGTATGTATATCAATCTGCTTTTGCGCATGAGAAAAATCTGCAGTATCTTCAATGTTTGCAAAGTGTGAATATACACCATCGATCACGATATTTTTCATATTTTTTACTTCTTGTAGGAATTTCTCCACATCATGTGGCATGATTCCCTCCCGCCCTAAATGTGAATCCACGGCCACATGGACTTTTACCTTTACGCCAAGCTTCCGTGCTGATTCATTTATGATAAGTGCATGCGTAAAATCAAAAACCGTCAGAATACCACCGAGTGTAATTGCTTTCTCTATATCATTCTTTGCTACATAGCCCAAAAGGAGGACTGGCTTCTTTGTCACCTTTCGTATACTTTCCAATTCCTCTACACTATTTACCTGAAAATAATCCACCTGAGAGTTCAATATCTTTACCACTTCCGCCTCTCCATGCCCATACGCATTCGCCTTTATTACACCAGCAATTTTTGTACCGGCTTTTACAATTTTTCGAAACGCATTCAGATTATGAGTAAGTGCACTTTTAGAAAGTTCTATATATGATAATGGTAAATTATTTTTCATAATACTCATTGTACCACTAATCAAAACGGTCCTCAAATAAAGAAATATTAGACTTTTTCGTGGATTTTTGTATAATACATATGTTCTAAAAAATGCGTCGGTGGTAGAGTGGTCAATTACAACAGACTGTAAATCTGTCGGCTTCGGCCTACGAAGGTTCGAATCCTTCCCGGCGCACACAAACAAAAAAAATCCCGCAAGGGATTTTTTTTGTTGCCGGAGAAAGTCGCTTGAGTGACTTTCGTGAAGGATTCGAAATTCCTTGCTTATTTCGTATACGGGCTCACCTTTGCCATTTTCATGGGAGATTTAATTTTCATTTTTTTCATCTCAATAAGTAACTCACCATTTTTCATAGTCACATACACCGCATCACCTTTCTTTACTCCCTTGCCGATAATAAAGCTTGCGACAGGATTAAGGATCTTGTTCTGAATCAAGCGATTGAGCGGTCGTGCACCATAGTGCGGATCATAGCCTTCTTTTGCAAGATATGCCATAGCATCGTCTGACACGTCAAGGACAATATCTTTTGCACTCAATCTCTTTCTTACTATTTCTACTTTTAGATCCACAATGTGGCGAATCACCTCTGGTGAGAGAATATCAAAGACAACAGTCTCATCCAATCGATTGAGGAATTCTGGGCGGAAATGATCTTTCAAACTTTCCATTACTTTTTCTTTTACATGAGTGTACGCTTGTTTTTCGTCTTTCATATTAAATCCAAGCGTCTCCATCTTTTGTGTGTATTGTGAGCCAATGTTTGACGTGAGAATAATAATTGTATTCTTAAAGTTTACTACCCGTCCTTTTCCATCAGTCATGCGCCCTTCATCGAGTACCTGAAGGAGGACGTTAAATACTTCTGGATGCGCTTTCTCAACTTCATCAAAAAGAATCACAGAATATGGGCGGTGGCGTACCGCTTCGGTGAGCTGTCCTGATTCCTCATGCCCCACATACCCCGGAGGTGCACCCACAAGCTTGCTTACACTGTGGCGCTCCATATACTCACTCATATCCACTCGAATGAGTGCTTTCTCATCATTAAACATAAACTCTGCGAGGGCTTTTGTGAGCTCTGTCTTCCCCACTCCAGTTGGGCCAAGGAATATAAATGAGCCAATTGGTTTATTTGGGTCGGAGATTCCTGCACGACTTCGGCGGACCACATCAGCAATTTTACCAATTGCTTCATCTTGCCCCACCACACGCTTCGCAAGCTCAGCTTCCATATGCGCAAGTTTTTCACGCTCTTCCTCTAGCATTTTCACAAGCGGAATGCCTGTCCATCGTGCGACCACTTCGGCAATATCTTCCCCAGTGATTTCCTCTTTGAGAATTCGGCGAGACTTTTGTAATTTCTTTAGTCGCGCCAATTTTGCATCCAAATCCTTTTTAAGTTCTGGAATTTTTCCATAACGAATTTCTGCGGCACGAGAAAGGTCTGCACGCATTTCAGCGTTCTCACCTTCCACACGCATTTTTTCTAATTCCTTCTTTATTGCACGGATACTCACCACAATTTCTTTTTCATTTTTCCATTTAAGTTCCAATTCGCGAGTCTTGTCTTTTAAATTTGCGATTTCTTTATCAATATCAGCAATGCGAGCTTTTGTAGTCTTGTTCTCAGTAGCAGTATGCGAATCAGATGCAAGCTCTTTTGTCAGTGCTTCTTTTTCAATTTCAAAACGCATGATTTTACGGTGTGCTTCTTCGAG
>CAZTHH010000054.1:2248-3056 GCA_964613545.1 uncultured Candidatus Saccharibacteria bacterium | reverse complement strand
TGAAGATTAAGACTCTTAGCAAGCCACGTCTATGACGGGCTTTTTTATTGACCAAAAATATATATATGGTATGCTCATGCTTAGACAACTAAATAATTAAACCATGGACAGTATTCAAGAAGAAGGGGTATTTACCCAAACCGGGGCCTTTAATTTGTTTAAAGACCTCATCGGTGTTAACCATAACATCAGAATCAACAAAGGCGTTTTCAATCGAGTGTTTATTGAAAACAACGGATTTTTTAGAATCCGACAACCCGAAGAAAAGGTAAGGGAAGTATTTACCGCCAACAAGATTCCTGATCTTAATGCCAAGTATTACGACTATAAGCAAAAGCAAGATCGTGATGGCATGGACAAAGTAAAAAATGAAGTTCATTCAATACTTCAAAAATCTCTTTCCTAGCTAAAGCATTTTAAAAATCGTAGGCCGCCCCATAAGGCGGTTTTTTTTATTTGATATACATATTTACGTCAAAAAATCACACGGTTTCTTTATCATGATCACTAGATAAAGTAAGCCTCTAAGTTTTAGTACTAGGATATATATTCGGCAGTACCTTGAAGGGTAATTGAGGAAATGATTTAGATACGTATTATGATTACTTCTAGTAGAAGGCAAGGGTAACAGAATAGGCCATAATAACTTTCTTTTGTCAAAGTATTGTGCTAGTATGGATGTGTAAGGGTTTGAATATAGATGGTCTTAAGACCATCTATATTCATTTATGGAATATGTATATGTCAGTCAAACCAAGTAATAAAATCCGACATAAAAGAATAATGAGAGAAAGACCAAGTGCCCCAA
>CAZTHH010000054.1:0-2238 GCA_964613545.1 uncultured Candidatus Saccharibacteria bacterium | reverse complement strand
TTTATACTTTTCCTCATAGCACTGATTAAATCCCGTACCGCACCAGATTTTGAGAATCATCCCTATCTCTACTCATTTACAGTATTTGTTACTGTTTTTCAGCTGACACGCCTCGCCGGGGCCATGTTTCATACAAAGTCGCTCAAGCGCCTACTTGGGAAGCGCACGACACCACTGTATTTACCTTTGGTTACTTTCGTTATTCCTTGCAAGAATGAACAAGGCGCTATCGAGAAAACAATTTCGAAATGTTTTGCTGCAGAATATCCCGAAGAGAAATTAGAAGTCATTATAATTAATGATGGCAGTACTGATAATACAATTGATATTATTAATCGTCTCAAGAAAGAAAAATTTCCTAAGCTCGTTGTTATTGACTGGAGAGTGAATCAAGGCAAGCGCCATGCAATGGCTGAGGGGTTCAAAATTGCGAAAGGCGAAATTATCGTTCAGCTTGATAGTGATAGCTATATCGATCCCAAAACATTCTATAACCTTATCGCTCCGTTCAAAAATCCTGAGATTGGCGCGGTTTGTGCCCATGCTGACCCTGAAAATGCAGATGAAAATATGATTACGCGCATGCAGGCCGCGTACTATTATATGTCTTTTAGGATTATGAAGGCTGCCGAATCAACTTTTTATACTGTTTTTTGCGCAAGTGGCTGTTCTTCGGCATATCGGAAAGATGTAGTATTGCCAATTATGGACGCATGGCTTAACGAGCAGTTTATGGGGACAAGAGTTACATATGGCGATGATCGGTCTCTAACAAACTGGATTCTGAAACTAGGATACAAGTCTGTCTACACTGACTATGTTCAGGCATATACAATTGTTCCAAGCAACATGAAGCAATTGCTCACTCAACAACTTCGCTGGAAAAAATCGTGGATTATCAATGCTTTTTTTACTAGTAAATTTATATTTAAAAAAGATCCTCTCATCGGCATATTCTATTTTGTGCCATTAATTTTTATTTCATTCATTACTCCAGTAATTGCTTTTTCCGGCGTCATTTTATTTCCGATAGTATATGCCACTCTGCCTTACTACTATATTTTAGGTACATTCTTGGTGACTACATTGTTTATCCTTTACTATATTTATACAGCGCCTAAAAATAAGTATTGGGCACATCTTTATATCTGGCAGCTGCTAAATACTGTATTATTTTCATATATGATGTTTTATGCAATCTACAAGATAAAAGATCGCGGATGGGGAACAAGATAACATGAGACACCACAGATTTAGAATTACATTTGGCTTTATCCTTGTTTGCATAATCGTACTGGTTGCGAGTGGTATTTTCTTTCTCAAAAATAATCCGTATGTATCGGGAAAATTTTTCGGAATGTATGCCCGCCGAATTCAAGTTGAGTTACAGTATGCGCTTCACTCTAAAGATAAAAATACTGAAACAACTGAGAAGCAGTTGGCGAGTTCAGTTGCAGTTTTGGCATACCACGGAATTGGTACTAAGACAGCAGATTCTGTATCGTCAAAAAAAATCAGAAAAGAATTAATCGACCTGAAAATTGCTGGCTACGAAACAATTTCTCTAGATCAGTACGAGCAGTTTATAAGGGGGGAAATTACCTTACCTGAAAAATCATTCCTCTTAACTTTTGACGAAGGTATTAAGAGTAATTATTTTGCAGCCGATCCAATTTTAAAGGCACTTAATTACCAAGCAGTACTATTTGCGAATCCGTCACGGGTCACAACCCTCGACCCATATTATCTTTCTGAGTGGGAACTTTCGCATCTCAATAAGTCTAATCGATGGAGTGTTCAACTATATAATGAGGGTCTGGATTTTGCGGCGCTTAACGAAGCAAAAAGTATTCTCACTGATAAATACAGCAGCGTAGTAACTGCAATGTCTTACTCAAGTATTGCTCTTTCGGATGCTACCACTTCGGATATAGTTCCTTTTGTTTTTAATCAGCAATGGCCCAAAAATAATCTTGGGGCTCGCACTAATTATCCCTCTGCTGCGGGTGTTCAATTTAATCAGCATTCATATGAGTCTATCCGCTTGCCTGTGGCATTGTTGCCAACTGATGATGTAAGTATGCTGCTCGACGCCACACTTTCTTCGCCTCTGCCATATTTTGAGAAACTCGATAATCCATTCAAGTGGGTAGCGTCAGTTGGCAATTCCGCAATAGAAAACAACACACTCACCTTTGGCTCAGAAGGCAATATTGCTACTGCGTATTTTGACGGTTC
>CAZTHH010000053.1:0-3078 GCA_964613545.1 uncultured Candidatus Saccharibacteria bacterium | reverse complement strand
AAAGCTCGTGGAGTAATCTGGCTCGGATTCTTTTCTGCGCTCATGATGTCAGTCGTATTTATCATTGTCGGCAAACTTCCCCCAGCAGCAGACTGGACCAATCAAGCTGCATACGATGCAATCCTCGGCCTTACTCCACGAATAGTAATCGCAAGTCTCGTCGCATATACCTGCGGAAATTTTTCAAATTCATTTATTCTCGCAAAGATGAAACTCATTACCAAAGGCAAACACCTCTGGGCGCGAACGATTGGATCAACAGTAGTAGGAGAATTAGTTGACAGTAGTCTCTTTATTTTAATTGCATTCCTCGGCATCCTTCCTGGTGGACTCCTTATCACACTCATCATTTCAAATTACATTTTTAAAACTCTCGTAGAAGTACTCTTTACTCCCCTTACTTATAAAGTAGTGCATTTCCTTAAAAAGAATGAGGGTGAAGATTACTACGATGAAGGGACAAATTTTAACCCTTTCTCAAATAAATAAATTGCCGGTAGCTAAAAGAAGGAGTACCATATATAGTATCGTTACTTATTAATCATTTAATCTATTTATATGAATATAAAAAATCTAACAGCAGGTATCATTATTGGGACAAGCATGCTTCCACTATTTGCATATGCGACAACAAGCAAAACGAAAACAACCTCGACACCGACATATGATGCTACCGCAGTAAACGCTTCAAAAAAAACAGTGGACACGACAAAGAAAACAAAAAAAAATTTCTGTACAGAAATCACTAAAGAAACCGAGCCATCAAACAAGAAAGAAATAACAAACGTTGGAGACAAAACAACGCTACAAATAGCAAAAGAAGGAAAGCTCTTTGGTGATCAGGTCACTCGTGACACGGTGCGATATGGTGGACAAGACGATGCAACAATAAAAGCAAACGAAGTATTCACCAAACTCGAAGCAAAAGCAACTACTCCAGCAAAAAAGGCAGCACTCGAACAATACAAGAAAACACTCGAAACGGCATTGGCGACACGAAAAGGAATTATCACTACAGCCAAGGCAACATTCAAACAAGGGACTACTACCAGCATAGAAAGTAGAAAAAAAGAGCTCACCGGTGAAAAAGAAATCGTTGTAAAAGAAATGGCTGCAGCCCTCGCACAAGCCAAAACAGATTGTACTTCTGGTGCCATGGCAACAGTAGTAGAGAAAACATATTTAGCACGAATAAAAACCGCAAAAGCTGAGCTAGAAAAAATTCGTAATCTCCCAAAGACAAAAGAAATCCAAGCGCAAAAAGACACATTTATAAAAACAGTGAAAAAAGCTGATGCTGATTTCAAAACCACTCGTGGTGCAGCTCGTGCAACACTTATGCTTACCCTTGGAAAATAATTACACTCGTATACAAAAAGCCACCATTTGGTGGCTTTTTGTATACACTATTGATATACTTATTTTGTATGGATGAAATAATTATTGATACGTATAGATGGACAGGCCCTGAGTACAGTCACAAAACCCGTAGTAATGACTGGGTATGGACTGTCGGTATTGTCGCCGTAGTAGGATGCATCCTCGCAATTATTTTCAAAAATTATGTCTTTGCGATTTTCATTCTCGCGTCTGGATTCTCACTCATCTTTTTCAGTATTCGCCCGCCACTTGAAATGCAATTTGAAATTAACCAGCAAGGTATTACTGTAGCAGGAAAAGAATACCCATACAAAAAATTGAAAGGATTCAAGATTAAAAGCGATCAGCAAAAGACAATCCTCCTCCTTGAAATTGAACAATACTTCTTGCCGGTCCTCACCCTCCCCCTTCCTCCAGATGACACAAAACAAGTTCGTGATAATTTAATAAAAATACTCCCCGAACTTGATCTCCAAGAATCCCCAAGCATGGTCTTTATGGAAAAACTCGGATTTTAAAAAACTCCCCGACAAACGTTTGTCGGGGAGTTTTTAATTGCACATAAAAAAGCTGTACTAGTCAAACCCTCTAAAGTGTGGTAAGTTAAAAGAAAAATTAATTTCATTCAACCTTAAAAACAAAAAAGTTATGCAACAAAAAGTAAAAGTTCGCATCGGGATAGTCCCCGAGCATTTTAACGTTATTTGGTATTATGCCAAATTGAAAACCTATTTCGAACAACTTGGCATTGATGTCGAGCTAATTGAGTACCCTTCCGGCAGTAGCCCCCTTGCTATTGATATGGATAGCGGAACAATCGACATGGCAGTAATCCTTACCGATAGCGTCATTAAATCAATCACCGAAGGTAAAAACATTCAGATTACTGGCGTGTATGTAGAGTCTCCTTTAAATTGGGGAATCCATACAGGATTTAATTCCAGGATTACAAACATTAATCAAATTGCAAACAAAAAATTTGCAGTGAGTAGACTTGGGTCTGGCTCACATCTTATTGTAAAACTGTATGCGTATGAAAAAGGTTTTACTATTAACGATGACCAATTTGTCGTTGTAGAAAATCTTACAGGAGCAATCCGTGCATTAAATGCAAGAGATGCCGATGTATTCTTTTGGGACGAGTTCACCACAAAACCATTTGTGGATGATGCTACTTTTAGGCTTTTAGACACATTCCCTACTCCATGGCCAGCATTTGTTATTGCAGGAAATAAAACATTTCTTGAAAACAACGTATCTACAGTGCGTAACATTGTAGAAATCGTGCAAAGGACAGCTGTAAGTTTTTGCAAGTTACAAGACAAAGTATCGATAATTTCTGAAAGATACAAACAAGAGACAGAAGATGTACAAAAGTGGCTTCAGACAGTACGCTGGGCAAAAGTTCCCGGAATTACCGAATACTACCTACAAAACATAATTAATGATTTGATTAAGGCTCAAGTGATTCCACTGGGTACATCAGCGGAAAACATGCTCTTTCATTTTTAAGTACTATTTTAGAAACTCTAAAAAATATCCCTCTAAGTATTTTACTTGGAGGGATTTTTGCATCAATTTGCCAAATAGCCTTATATAGTGTAGAGTAATACGGTATACGGTTTTATTCGGACGCACCAAAGGCAATGAATAAAGCTGTATACATGGTCCCGTCGTTCAATGGATAGGACGCAACTT
>CAZTHH010000052.1:0-3123 GCA_964613545.1 uncultured Candidatus Saccharibacteria bacterium | reverse complement strand
TAGAAACTGCTACAAAGGAAGTGAGAATAGGAGAAATGGTGTTTAATGTGCCAAATAATGTGGATGTTGAGAAATTAAATACCAATGGATTAATTCTAAAAATAAATGGTTTTTATGCAGAAATTTTGGAAACTAGTCAAAGAGGACAAATAAAAGAAAAAGACATAAAAATTTATTTTTATAAAGATGACAATAAAGATAAAACATCTTTAAAAGAATGGTCAGATTATCATGGCCCTCAAACATTAAAGCATGCTTCTATTCCAGACAAGGAGATTTATGAACAAGTTAATAATATAAATTACTACTCAGCAAAATATTTTGCAAAAAATTACAGTGCTAATTTTGATTATTATAGTAGAGAACATAATTACTTTTCAAATAAAACAGATATCTATGATATTTGGAATTACAGAAAGTCTGATGAACAATACACTAAATTAACCCTTGAAGAACAACAATCAATTGAAAATTATGAAAAAATTGTAGACGATATAATAAAGAGCATTCGTTTTGTGCAATAGAAAAATGGGGTAAACATGATATACTATATATATGTTTACGAAGCATTCATTTAGAGTAATAGTCGGGTTTTGTGGGATGATTGTCCTCGGGCTCGTTGTCTTGGTGGTCATAAACCACTATAAATAGGTATTTGACAAAATATCGTTATCTGCTAATATGTATTTCGTAAGCCGTAGACAGCAGGCCAAGTCCTAAACAGACAGTTAAGCCCTGCCGAGGTATCTCAAAAATCATTTATGATTTGGATACGGCCGTTATTGGTCGATTTTTCATTTTAAGTTACAACTTATATGGCATTAAAAAAAGAAAAGAAGGTAGAAGTGCTCAGCACGCTCGATGCATCACTCGCAAATGCGAACTCAGTAGTATTTGTAAAGTTTGATAAGCTCAAGGTTGCTGATGCAAACGCACTTCGCCGAAGTTTACAAAAGTCTGATATTGGATACCTCGTGTCAAAGAAAACTCTTCTAAAGAGAGCGCTCGGCACAAAGGGAATCACTGGTGATATGCCAGAGCTCCAGGGTCAGATTGCGATGGCATACGGTAGTGATCTTTTGGCTCCAGCACGTGAAGTGTTTGAATTCCAGAAGACTCACAAAGATTATGTGTCTATCGTGGGAGGAATGTTTGAAGGAAAGTATATGAACGCAAGTGAGATGATGGAAATTGCCACTATCCCAGGTCGTGAAGTACTTCTTTCAAAAATTGCATACTTACTCCAGTCTCCAATGCAACGCCTTGCGATTGCTGTTGGTCAGGTTGCAGAAAAGAAAGCATAATCGTTTCGTTTATTAAAAATTTAAATTTAAAATTATATGTCAAAATTCGATTCATTTCTAGCTGATCTCGAAAGTGCATCAGTATTAGAATTAAACACACTCGTGAAAGCGATTGAAGAAAAATTTGGAGTTTCAGCTGCGGCTGTAGCGTCTGCAGGTCCTGCAGTAGCTGCGGATGCTGGTGAAGAAAAGAGTTCTTTCGCTGTTGAACTTACTTCAGCAGGGGAAACAAAGATTGCAGTAATGAAAGTAGTAAAAGAAGTTCTTTCGCTTGGTCTTAAAGAAGCAAAAGATCTCGTAGACGCTGCTCCATCAGTACTTAAGGATGGTCTTAAGAAAGCCGATGCAGAAGATCTTAAAAAGAAGCTCGAAGAAGCAGGTGCTACAGTTACACTTAAGTAATATAGCTCTCAATAAAAAACACCCTTGCAGGGTGTTTTTTATTGGCGTATACTAGTGCCTGTATGGAAACCTTAGCGAAATTATTTGGGGGGCAGGCACGTATAAAGATTATGCGTTTGTTTCTTCTTAATCCAGATCAGCTTTTTGAAATAGAAGAAGTGATTAGTCGTAGTCGTGTCATGAAGCCGGGCGCTCGCCGAGAGCTCTCACATCTTTTGGCAATGGGATTTATTAAATCAAAATTCATTACAAAAGAAGGTGCACGTGGCGCAAAGAAAAAAGTTCCAGGCTGGATGCTCAATCAGAATTTTTCATATCTTTCCCAGATTAAAGATTTGCTCGTTGATCCTAATTTATTATTACAAGAAGATATCATTCATCGTTTTCGTCCAATTGGAAAAATTAAATTTCTTGTTGTCTCTGGTGTCTTTATTGGTGCCGAACAAAGCCGTGTGGATGTAATGATTGTAGGGGATAAGCTAAAGAAAAATGTCCTCCAACAAGTACTAAAGAGTCTCGAAGCTGAAATCGGAAAAGAACTCAATTATGTGCTTTTTGATAGTGCTGAATTTATCTATCGTCTCAGTATGTATGACAAGCTTGTTTGTGACATACTTGACTTTCCTCACCAGAAGCTCATTGATAACCCACAGTTATCCACATACATCTCCAAAAAGTAATATATATTTGCTATAATAAAAACAGTACTTTAAAAGGTCGAAGCTTTTAAGTAAGTACCTTATTATTATTTTAGATTTTTATAACATTCTATTTATGTTAATTTCAACATGGGGAGAAGTGTTTAGTGGATCACTCCAGAATCTCTGGTTTGGATTTATTAGCTTCGTACCTAGTCTTTTGGTTGCAGTTGTTATTTTTATTATTGGTTGGGTTGTCGGTTCTGTAGTCAGTAAAGCAATCTCACAAGTTGTGGGTGCACTAAAGATTGATAAACTATTCCAGAGCGCTGGTGCGGATGATCTTCTTGCTCGCGCAGGGATGAAACTCAATGTCGGTAACTTTATTGGTTCACTCGTAAAGTGGTTCGTGATTGTCGTATTTCTTATGACAAGTCTCGAAATCCTCGGACTTACACAGGTAAATGATTTCCTTCGTGAAGCAGTATTGTACTACCTACCAAAAGTAGTTATTGCAGCACTCGTACTTGTAATCGCAACAGTGATTGCAGATTTGATGAAGAAGATTGTTTCAGGAAGTGCAATGGCAGCAAATGTGAAATCAGCAAAAATGCTCGGTTCTATTGCTCGCTATGCAATCTGGATCTTTGCATTTATTATCGCGCTCTCTGAGCTCGGTATTGCTGCAACATTTATGCAGGTACTCTTCACTGGTCTTATTGCAATGCTTGCGATTGCTGGTGGTCTCGCATTTGGTCTTGGTGGCAAGGAAGCAGCAG
>CAZTHH010000051.1:0-3131 GCA_964613545.1 uncultured Candidatus Saccharibacteria bacterium | reverse complement strand
CTTATTGGGATTTTTATAATTGTCTTTATGGAGTCTGGTGTGTTCTTTGGGTTCTTTTTGCCGGGAGATTCACTCCTGTTTACCGCAGGGCTCTTTGCTCATGCTGGGTATTTACCATTTTTTCCACTTATCATTGGCTGTGCAATTGCTGCAATTCTCGGTGATACCGTAGGATATATGACAGGGCTTCATATTGGGCCACGACTCTTTGTAAAAGAAGGATCACTTTTTTTTAAAAAGAAACATTTACATGAAGCAGAATATTTTTATAAAAAACACGGTACAAAAACTATTTTCTTTGCACGATTTATACCAATCGTTCGTACATTTGCGCCTATTGTCGCAGGAGTAGGGAAGATGCATTACCGAACATTTATTTCTTATAATATTATTGGCGGAATTGTGTGGGCGTTCCTCATACCAACGATTGGGTATTATGTCGGAAGTTTTTTCCCCGACGCACAGAAATATCTTTTACCGATTACTATTGGAGTAGTAATTCTCTCACTCCTTCCACTCATAAAGAAAATGCTTAAAAAATACTTTTAATCTTCTTTTCTTACAGACTCTAGCGTATAATAAAGAGATGCGATCAAAGTATAGCAATCTATTTCCCACTCCATCGTTTTTGGCGATGCATTCTTGTGCGATTGATATTTCTGATCAGTCTATAAAGTATGGTGTATTGTCTGAAGGAAGCTCCGGCTTGTATCTTCAGACGTATGGCCAAGAGCGTGTACCGGAAGGAGTGATTGTGTCTGGAAAGATTGAGAATGAAAAAGTCCTGGTGGAAACACTTAAGAAAATTCAAGAAAAAGAAAATATCTCTTTTATTAGGGTTGCACTGCCGGAAGAGCAAATGTATTTATTTGCCGTGGAGCTCCCACTTATTTCATATAAAGAAATCGGAGAAACTGTCCTTTTGCAAATTGAAGAATATGTCCCGCTTTCTGCGGGTGAGGTGGTTTTTGATTACAAAGTGCTCTCAGTGCATAATGACAAAATGCTTGTGCAAGTAGTAGCAACTGCTGCAAGTCTTATTGATAGTTATCTTTCTGTATTTACTCAGGCCAAGCTCGTGCCACTCTCGTTTGAAATTGAGGCACAAGCAATCACTCGTGCAGTACGCCCTTTTGGCGAACAAGTGGCGACGATGATTGTGGACTTTGGTGAGACTCGTACTGGTATTTCAATTGCATGCAATGATTCAGTTCTTTTTACTTCTACCTTTGATATGGGAGGGAAGTCACTCACTGAGATGGTAGCAAAAAATTTCGGTGTTTCTTTTGCTGAAGCGGAGGAAATGAAAAAGACATACGGTATTGAGACGGCAGGAAAAGAGAATGATTTATTTCCAGTAATTCTTTCTGGATTATCCGTGCTTCGTGATGAATTGGTAAAGCACTATACCTACTGGCATACACATATGTCTGAAGATGGTCAGCCACATCCTCAAATAGAGAAAGTGATTTTGTGTGGAGGTGATTCTAACCTGACTGGTATTGCCGAGTATTTTTCTCGAAGTATGAAAATTCCTGTTGAGTATGCAAATGCATGGGTAAATGTGCTTGATATTAAAAAGGTTATTCCAAGTCTGACCTTTGAAGATTCACTCAGTTATGTCACGGTCATTGGGCTCGCGCTGGGGGATTATACTGATAAATAAATATATGATAAACGTATTACCGCAAAATGAAAAACAGCTTTTACGCAAAGAGTACCAACTGAGGCTCTTTTCAATCTGTCTTTTGTTGGTGACGATTATCGGAGTATTTGCATCCGCGGCTCTTTTTCCTTCGTACGTTGCGTCAAAGAACAAAGAAACATTACTCGAAGCAAAGCTTATGGAGCTAAATAAAACAAATCCTGATATTTCAATCGTAGATTTGGATGCAGTAATAAAGAAAATAAATAATTCACTGGTGGTGCTCTCTTCAAATAAATCACGGCGAGTTGTCTCTGACGATGTGCTTAATCCACTCCTCACCCTCCGACCTAAAGGGGTACAGCTTGGTCAGATCTTATATACTGAACGTGCTGATGGAGTCGCGCTGATGGATGTGCATGGTGTGGCGAGTAATCGTGTGACGTTACAGGAGTTTAAAGCTGCACTTACTGCAAGTGGTAAATTTACTACGGTCGATTTACCTATTTCAAACTTTGTCCAAAAATCAAACATTAATTTTACCATAACGATTATTATAAAATAATATATGCCACTAAAACGAACATACATTTTATTTTTTATTATTCTGGGGTCGGCAGTGGCCTCCGTGCTGGTATTCTCTTTTGTATTTCGAGTGATCAAGCATAAGAATGAGCACTCCTCCGCTATTATGGAATCAATAGATATAAAGACAAACAAAAAAGACAGTATTATTTTATTGCGTAAAACAATTACTGACACGCAATTACAAAGCCAGGTCCTTTCTTCTTATATTGTGCGGAATAATTCTGTCGACACATTTATTGGTTGGCTTGAGAATGAGGGGAGCACTTCTCATGTACCGATTTCGGTAAAGTCAGTGGAACTATCTAAAACTAATAAAAATATACTTACAGTTGTTTTTACCGGGCAAGGGGACTTTTCTAATATTTATCAATTAATTTCTTTGTTAGAAAATGCACCATATCAGCTTTCAATAAAGCGTGTCTTTTTAAATAAAACACTTACAAAAGAAGCAGATAACGTAAAGGGGAGCACGCCATCCTCGAGCCGGTCAGCGTGGGATGTTGAGATATCATTTGATGTTATTAGTACTGAATAATTATATGAAATCTTTTTCAATTAAAAATATATTTAAAAAAACTCAGGACATGCGACTCCCAACGAATGCCGCACAGATTGCTCCTGCGCACGACTGGATGCGTATTTTATGTGCTTCGTTTATCCTCGTCGTACTGCTTATTTTGTTGAGTATGTATATATTACATGAAATACAAAATGATGATATTTTTAAAAATACCAAGAAAGGTGCGAGTGGAGTGGCTACTATAAATCAAAAATCTCTTGATGAAGTGAGTACTTATTTTGAAGTAAAAAAACAAAAGACGGAAGCACTTATTGCAAATCCGGTGAAGATAGAGGATCCAAGTTTGTAAGGGGGAGGAGTATGAGGAGAGATCTCGAA
>CAZTHH010000050.1:0-3567 GCA_964613545.1 uncultured Candidatus Saccharibacteria bacterium | reverse complement strand
TTTTGATCATCTGGATTTTCTTCGAAAAACATTCGAACTTTGTCCAACAGATACCTCATTTATTTATGGCACATCAAGGAAACATCTGGGATAAAGAATATCGAAATCCAAAATTGGTCACGAAAGGGGATAAGCCTCAGGCGGATGTACTTCGATTTTTAAAGTATCTTAAAAAAGAACAGAAATTCCGCGTAGAGGATTGCTCGGTGCTGGACCTTGGCTGTGGTACGGGCAGAAACTCAAATTACCTTGCTGATATTGGGAATAGTGTAATTGGAATTGAAATTTCCAGCACGGCACTTTCGCTCGCAAAAGCTCGCGCAAAAGAGATGGGGGTTGTGGTGGATTATCGCTTGGGGGATATTGGAGTGGAATATGGGATTGATAATAATTCTATTGATGTTATTTTGGATATCACCGCGTCAAATTCGCTGGATGAAAAAGGTAGGGAAGTATATCTAAAAGAAATGGCTCGCGTTCTAAAACCTAGTGGATATATTTTTGTACGAGCATTATGTAAAGATGGAAATAAAAATGTGAAGGCATTGCTTAAAGATAGCCCAGGGAAAGAAAAGGATACATATATACTAAAAGAGATTGGTCTCGCTGAACGAGTATTTAGCCGTGAAGATATTACTGCACTCTATAGTAAGTATTTTAAAATTTTAAAATTAGAAAAAAAGACTGGCTACGCGACATTTAATGATAGAATTTATAAACGTGATTATTGGCTTCTCTATTTGCAAAATTAAACATGGCACAAATTAAAACAAAAGAACAAATAGACAAAATAACAAAAGCATGCAAGATTACCGATGCTCTTTTTACGCTTATTGTTAAAAAAGTACAAAAAGAAAAAGGGGATATGACTGAAATTGAACTTCGGGATTTTATTTTGTCGGAGATAAAAAAGAAGGGTGTAAAGCCAAGCTTTCCTCCGATTGTGACAAGTGGTCCTCGCGCCGGGAATGAGATTCATCCGCAATCAACCAATGAGCTTCTTTCAGGATTTGTGATTTTGGATTTCGGTGTTGTGTATGAGAAATATATGTCTGATATGACACGCATGATATATATTGCAAAAAAGAAAAATAACCCGAATCAAAAAGAAAAGAATATATACGAGAAATTACTCGCCTCACAGGAGGCTGGAATTGCAATGGCAAAAGCGGGAGTGAAGTGTAGCGGTATTGATGCGTATACCAGAAAACTGCTCGGTAAAGATGCAGAGTATTTTATCCACATGCTCGGGCATGGCGTAGGAACACGAATCCACGAAGAACCAAAGCTCTATTACAAACTCGATAAACCAGTACTCAAAGAGGGTATGATTATCACCATAGAACCAGGATTGTATGTAAAAGGGAAGTTCGGTATGCGTATCGAAGATACCATTCTTATCACTAAAAAAGGCCCAAAAGTCCTCACAAAGTCACCTAAAGATTTGGTCATTTTGTGCTAATATGAGGATATGAAAATCGGTGTATTTGATTCAGGGCTCGGGGGGTTATGGATGCTACAGCATATACGAGCATTACTTCCAGAATATAATTATGTGTTTTTTGGCGATCAGGCACATGTGCCATATGGCAATAAAACCGTGGCTGAGCTTTTTGAATATACCACAAAAGCATTAACTCACTTATATGAAAAAGAAAATTGTGGAGTAGTCATTCTTGCGTGTAATACTACGAGTGCGACTATTTACACTGAGCTCCGTGAGTGGGTGAATGAAAATTATCCTGAGCGATTAGTATTTGGTGTCGTCCGTCCGACAGTTGAAGCACTTGCAGGGGAGGAGTCGCTCGCTTTTTTCGGTACTCATCGTACTATCGAGTCGCATACCTATGGATCACAATTTTCTATTCCAGAATTATACGAAATAGAATTACCCGAGCTTGCAACGCTTATCGAGCGTGATGGAGACACTGCAAGTTATTTGAATTCATATAGTACTAGCATTCCGCAGACAGTGACGACGGGCGTACTTGTATGTACGCACTATGGTATTGTTCGAGAAGAATTTCAAAAAGCATTTCCTCAGATTAAAAAATGGGTGTACCAAGAAGACATTATTCCTTCATATCTCGCATCATATTTTAAAACGCATGAGCGTGTGGAGGAACGGTTCTTTAAAGCAAGTGAAATGAAAGTTCTTGTATCTGCACCAAATCCTGTGTTTGAGAAATTCCTAGGGCAGTGGTTTGTGGAATCATTACCAGTGCACATTATTTCACTTTAATTTTTCATGAAAAAAAATTTATTTAAAGATGCATATGATGCACTAAATACTGCCCAGAAAAAGGCTGTCGATACTATCGAAGGGCCAGTGATGGTAGTGGCAGGCCCAGGGACAGGCAAGACGCAAGTGCTCGCACTTCGAATTGCAAATATTTTAGACAAGACTGATATTGGTGCAAAAGGAATTTTGTGTCTTACGTTTACTCGCTCTGGCGTGACTGCAATGCGTGATCGTTTAGAGAATTATATTGGAACTCGAGCAAATGAAGTAGTGATTTCTACCTTCCATTCATTTGCCATTTCTCTTATTGAAAAACATTTTGATGTGATTGGTTTTACAAAAGTACCAACACTTATTACTGAAGACGAAGCGGTGTTCCTCGTGGATGAAATTTTGCATGATAATGAATGGGATCATATTCGCCCACGAGCAAATCCGGCAATGTATTTTTCTGAGATAAAGCAACTTATTTCACTCCTCAAACGTGAACGAATGTCCCCAGAAGAATTCCTTTCATTTGTGGAAAGTGATATTAAAAATTTACAAGAAGACCCTGATAGTATTTCGAGTCGCGGTGAATCAAAAGGGAAATTAAAGAAAGATATTGAACGTAAAATAGAATCACTCGCTCGTACAAAAGAAGTGGTGGAATTTTATCGTCTCTATGAAGAGAAAAAGCATGAGAATGGATTTATGGATTATGATGACGTGCTCTCTTTTTCTGTGCGTATTGTAGAGGAATCTGACGACGCGCGTGCTGATATTTATGAAAATTATCAGTATGTGCTCGTGGATGAACACCAAGATTCTTCTTTGGTGCAAAACAATTTTCTTAAGGCGGTGTGGGGTGAAATTGAATTACCAAATATCTTTGTGGTGGGTGATGACCGCCAGCTTATCTATGGATTCTCTGGTGCATCACTAACGTATTTTGAAGAGTTCGCACATTATTTTGGAAAAGCAAAACAAATAATTCTCACCGAAAACTATCGTTCAACTTCACCAATTCTCGCGCTCGCTGATGATTTACTTGGGAGCAGTATCACAGATGAGAAATTACAGAGTAATATAAAAGGTGATGCAAAGATTGGACTGTTTGAATATGCATATCCTCGTGATGAGATATTGGGGTCGGGCTTATATTTCAAAGAGAAAATAAAAGAGGGGATAAAGCCCGAAGAATGTGCTCTTTTAGTACCTAAAAATTATCATGTACGAAATGCCATAGATATATTAAATAATATGGGGATTCCTGTATCAGCTGGTAAAAATATTTCATTTTTTGATACAACAGAAACGCAAAGTCTTTTAAGAGTTTTAAGTAT
>CAZTHH010000049.1:0-3731 GCA_964613545.1 uncultured Candidatus Saccharibacteria bacterium | reverse complement strand
GAGTGGAAAAAAGCAGAAAAGGTTTTAAAAGATGGTGGGATTATCGTTGCTCCAACGGATACCTTGTATGGAATGCTCGCACGAGCATTTGATAAAAAGGCTGTGGAGAGAATCTATCAGATTAAGGGGCGGGATGAGAACAAGCCGTTTATTATCCTTGTTACTTCAATGAGAGAAATAGAATTATTTGGTTTTTCTGTCGCAAAAAGTTCTGTCATGAGTAGACAGTTGGAGGAAGTGTGTGTGCCAAAGGTAAGTGTGATACTCCCGTGCACGCTTAAAAAATATGCATATTTACATCGTGGGTCAGAGAGTTTAGCTTTTCGAATTATTAGTAAGCGGAATGCGCATTTGTATAAGCTTATACAGCGAGTCGGCCCACTCGTCGCACCGAGTGTGAATCCGCAAGGAGCTATTCCTGCATATACCATACCTGAAGCAAAGAAGTATTTTGGAAAAGCTGTGGACGCTTATGTGGCTCGAGGAAAAAGGACAGGCAAGCCATCGACCATCGTTTCTTTACTAAAAGGAAAAATAGAAATTATTCGCCAGGGGCAAGTGGTGATACAAACAAAAAAGTAGCCTGTAGGCTACTTTTTTGTTATTTTGATTTTTTATTTTGTTCTTTCTTTAGTTCTGCAATTTCTTTCATGAGTATTGAGAGTGTATTTTCAATTCGTGAAAGCATTATGTTGTCTTCAGACTTTTCTTCTTCACTACCTTCCTCTTGCTCTTCCTGAATCTCCTCGACATCCTCTTGAATCTCCTCGACATCCTTTTCAATTCCTTCCACATCTTCTTGAATGTCTTCCACGTCTTTTTGGATTTCATCCACATCCTTTTCAATTCCTTCCACATCCTCTTGAATCTCTTCCACATCTTCTTGAATTTCTTCCACGTCACGAGCAACCTTTCCGAGTCTGCGACCTTGCATATTCACACTCATTTGAATAAAGATTGAAAGATAAATTGCTTCAAGAGAAACAATTGTCGTTACGACGAGTAAAATTTTATCAAATGGAATCCCAAAAAAGTAACATACAAATGATGCCATGAAGAGCGCAGTATGAATGAGTATTGAGTTTGTGGAGCCAATCCACCTCGTTGCTTTGACTGCCATTTTTTCAATACTGTCGAGAGATCTTTTCTTGATTTGATTCATCATAATTGACCTTTATTATACACCCTTTTTCTGGTATAATGCAATCTATATGGAAACAAACACACCACAAAACGTAGTATCTACCAAAGTTGAAACAAAGACACATTCATTTGTGCGGCTTTCGATTATTGTTGCAATTGTCATTGTAATGAATTTATTTTTTAACTATGCTGTTTCTCTTGTCTACAAAGAGCCGGTGTATGAGAATTTTATTAAACCAACACAAGTAGTAAATACTATTTCTACAAAAGGTGAATGTCTTTCTGTTGGCGGGCAGTGGAGTGAAAATGTCTATCCAAATGAAAAAGGAAAGACAGAAGTAAAAGGGTACTGTGATGAGAATTACACTAATCAAAAAAATTACAATGCCGCAATGAAAGTATATGAGAAAAAGGTATTTATTACATTAGTTATTCTCGGTGTTGTATCACTCGCACTTGCAGGATTCGTAGGGATTGCGCTTCTTTCTATCTCATTTGCGTGGGGTGGAGTGCTCTCGCTCCTCATTGCTTCAATCAGATTTTGGTCTGAAGCAGATAATCTCGCCAAAGTAATCATTCTCGCACTCGCACTCGGACTTCTCATTTGGCTTGCAGTAAAGAAATTTAACACACAATAATAATTACACTCGTTTGTATAATGATTATGAAAAAATACGATCATACGAAAATAGAAAAAGCATGGCAGAAAGACTGGGATACAAAAAAGGTATACAAGACAGAAGCAGTAAGTAAAAAAAAGAAGCATTATGTCCTCGATATGTTCCCGTATCCATCTGGGGCTGGGCTTCACGTAGGGCATCCTCGTGGATATATCGGTAGCGATGTGTATGCTCGTATGAAGCGCATGGAAGGTTTTAACGTGCTTCATCCAATGGGATATGACGCGTTTGGGCTTCCTGCAGAGCAGTACGCAATTGAGCACAAAGTACACCCTCGAAAAGCAGTAGAGAAAAATATTGCGACATTCCGTGGCCAGCTTGATAAGATTGGTTTTTCGTATGATTGGTCTCGTGCGGTAAATACCACTGACCCAGAGTATTATAAATGGACGCAGTGGATATTCCTCGAATTGTATAATTCTTATTATGATACAGAAAAAAATAAAGCACGTCCGATTGCCGACCTGGTAAAGAAATTTAACTCAAAGGGAGGTGAAGGATTTACAGGAAAGGAATGGAAAGGATTTTCAGAAAAAGAACAGCAGGATATCCTCATGAAATATCGCCTCGCATACGAAGGGTATGCCGAGGTAAATTGGTGCCCACAGCTCGGTACGGTACTCGCCAATGATGAAATTGTGGATGATAAAAATGGAAATCCAGTATCAGAACGTGGTGGATACCCAGTAGAAAAGAAATCAATGCGTCAATGGTTTATGCGCATTACTTCCTACACAGACCGCCTGATCTCAGACCTCGACACTTTGGACTGGTCATCACACATAAAAGAAATCCAAAAAAATTGGATAGGCAAGAGTGAGGGAAGTGAAATAGAATTTAAAACCTCAATCAATAGAAATATAAAAGTATTTACAACCCGTGCAGATACATTGTTTGGTGTGACATATGTAGTACTTTCTCCAGAACATGAAAGCATTGGAGAGTTTATGGTGCAATCAAAAAATATGGCAGAAGTATCAGCGTATGTTCGCGAAGCCAAAGCTCGTGCTAAAAAAGGAAATCTAACCGATGACAAAGAAAAGACTGGAATAGAATTAAAAGGAATAACAGCAATCAATCCGGCAAATAGGGAAGAAGTCCCTGTGTGGATTGCAGATTATGTGCTTGCGGGATACGGTACTGGAGCCGTAATGGCAGTGCCAGCACACGACGAGCGTGATTTCGAATTCGCACAGAAATATAATTTACCGATAAAGCGTGTTGTTGAGGAAAGATTGATAGATTCTGGTACATTTACCGGTTTAACTTCAGAAGAAGCGAGAATAAAAATTACAGAGTTTGTTGGAGGGAAGATTGTTACAAAATTTAAAATGCGTGATGCAATTTTTGCACGACAGAGATATTGGGGTGAGCCGATTCCACTTGTGCATAACAAGGATGGAATTATTTCTGAAGTAGCACAAAAGAATTTACCACTTACGTTGCCAAATGTCACATCATATGAGCCGACAGGTACTGGTGAAAGCCCGCTTGCCAGCGTGAAGTCTTGGGTAAAAGCAGGGTATGAGACGAATACAATGCCCGGCTGGGCAGGAAGTTCTTGGTATTTCCTCCGCTACATGGACCCAACGAACAAGAAAGCTTTTGCTGATAAGAAGCACTTAAAGTATTGGAAAGAAGTAGATATGTATGTCGGTGGTCAGGAACATGCGACAGGGCATTTACTCTATGCGCGTTTTTGGCATAAGTTTCTTTTTGATATGGGGTACGTGCCGACAGCCGAGCCATTTCGTGCAATGAAAAACCAAGGAATGATCCTCGCTACTGATGGACGCAAAATGAGTAAACGATGGGGAAATGTAATTAATCCAGATGAAATTGTAAAAAATTATGGCGCAGATACACTTCGTGTATATGAAATGTTTATGGGGCCATTTGAAGCCAGCC
>CAZTHH010000048.1:0-3813 GCA_964613545.1 uncultured Candidatus Saccharibacteria bacterium | reverse complement strand
GAACTTTCATCACAAGAAATACTTGGAGTGGTAGGTAAAGCACCTCGTTATGCCATCGCATTCAAATATCCTGCAGAGCGGGCGACGACCACCGTAAAAGATATTACGGTAAACATTGGTCGTACTGGCGTGCTCACTCCGCTTGCGCATTTCACTCCTACGCTCGTCGCGGGTTCGACTGTATCAAAGGCGACACTTCATAATATGGATCAGATAGAACGCCTCGGTGTTCGTATCGGTGATACGGTAGTGATACAGAAAGCTGGTGATGTAATTCCGGAAGTAGTGGAAGTACTCGTGGATATGCGCACCGGTAAAGAGAAGAAATTCAAAATGCCGAGTGTTTGTCCGGCGTGTAATTCTTCTGTCGTTAAAAAAGATATCTATTATTATTGCAGTAATAAAAGTTGCAAAGGAAAAGACAGAAGGGGAATGCAGCATTTTGTAAATGCGTTTGAGATTTATGAAATTGGTCCAAAGATTTTAGATAGATTAAAAGATGAAGGGTTAATAGGCGATGCAGCAGATTTATTTACATTAGAAAAGGCAGACCTCGCAGGGCTCGAACGGTTTGGTGAAAAATCTGCAGAAAACATTGTGCAGTCTATTTCGTCGCATAAAAAAGTGCCATTGTGGAGATTTATTTACGCACTCGGAATTTTACATGTTGGTGAGCAAACAGCACGAGATCTCGCAGACCATTTCGGAAGCTTAGATGCCATTATGAATGCACGTATGGATGAGGTGCTCGCAATAGAAAATATCGGCCCAGTGGTTTCAGAAAGTGTGTATGTATTTTTTAATGACAAACAAAATAATGACTTTGTTCATAAGTTGCTTACGGCGGGGGTTACTCCAATCCAAGAAAAAGGTGAGAGTAAAAAATTGGCAGGGAAAACTTTTGTGCTTACTGGAACACTCCCGACACTGTCTCGCGATGACGCAAAAAAGAAAATCCTTGCAAGTGGAGGAAAAGTTTCTAGTTCTGTTTCCAAAGCCACAAGCTATGTCCTTTCAGGTGAAAATCCTGGTTCAAAATATGATGATGCTAAAAAGCTTGATGTACCTATCTTAAACGAAGCCCAGTTTTTAACATTACTCTAAATATGTTATCCTAAAAGAATGCAGTTAGAAGATATAAAAAAGCTTGCGAATATGGCACGGCTGGATATGAGTGAGGAGGAAATGAGCCAAATGGCCCATGATTTTGATGGTATCCTTACGTATGTAGACCAAGTGAAAGAGGCTGTTGCTTTATCTGAAGTGAATGATATAAAATTTTCTTTTACAAATGTGGCACGCGAAGATGCGGTGACAAATGCTGGAGGAGAATATACTGATAAGATTATTGCAGAATTCCCAGACAGCAAGGACGGATATTTAAAAGTGAAGCAAATACTGTAATGACAATTGACCTAAAAAATTTAACGGTTGAAAAGACACAAGAACATTTTAAAAATGGTGATTTTACTGTTCGTGATCTAGTAAATGCATATTTGGAAACGATTAAAGAAAAGAATACTGATATCAATGCGTACTTGGAAGTATTTGAGGTAGAAGAGCAAATAAAGAAAGCTGATGCAATGCTCAAAGATGGCACTGCTACCCCTATGACAGGCATTCCAATTTCTATAAAAGACAATATGCTTATGGAAGGGCATATTGCTTCAGCGTCTTCAAATATGCTTTCAAATTATACAGCGACCTATGATTCTTTTGTAGTGAAATCCTTAAGAGATGCTGGTGCAATTATTCTTGGACGCACCAATATGGATGAGTTCGCAATGGGAAGTTCGAATGAAACAAGTGCATTTGGAATTACAAAAAATCCTGTTAACACAGAGTATGTTCCAGGGGGAAGCTCTGGTGGACCTGCGGCTAGTGTTGCGATGGACGGGGCATTGTGTGCACTTGGTTCAGACACGGGTGGATCGATTCGTCAGCCTGCGGCATTCTGTGGTCTTGTGGGATTGAAACCTACCTATGGAACTGTTTCAAGAAATGGAATTATTTCTATGGCAAGTTCTTTTGATCAAGTTGGGCCAATTACAAAAACAGTACGTGATACAGAAATACTTTTTAATGCCATAAATGGTTATGATAAAAATGATGCAACAAGTACTCCGACAGAGCAGAGGTTGGACCTCGGGTTCTCTAGAGGTACAACCTCCGCTCTTAAGAAACGTATCGGTGTTCCTCGTGAATTCTTAAAAGGTGATGGTATAGTTCCTCAAGTATTAGAAAACTTTGAAAAATCTTGTGAAAGCTTAGAAAATGCTGGGTATGAGATTGTTGATGTATCACTACCACTCATAAAATATTCTCTTGCTGTCTATTACATCATTCAGCCAGCAGAAGTAAGTAGTAATCTTGCTCGGTATGACGGCATAAGGTATGGTCACCACGAAGACGGAAAAGATTTACTGAGTGTATACACACAGAGTCGTGGGCACGGATTTGGTAAAGAAGTTCGTCGTCGAATTATTCTTGGGACGTATATACTTTCTCATGGATATTATGATGCATACTATAATGCCTCAGTCTTGGTGCGCAAAGGAATACGCAAAGAGTTAATGAATGTATTCGAAGGGGTAGATGCGATCATTACACCGACGTCTCCATTTCCTCCGTTTAAATTTGGAGCGAAGTCGAATGATCCTATCGCGATGTACATGTCTGATTTATTTCTTGCACCAGCAAATATTGCGGGCACACCAGCAATTTCAATTCCGTCTGGAACAAATAGTGACGGCTTGCCACTCGGCTTGCAGATAATGGCACCATTCTTGCGAGAAGATATTCTTTTTACAATTGGAAAAGACTTTGAGAATAGCATAAAAAACTAGTATACTATATATAGTATGGCAGATAAGAAAAAACCAGAAGCTCATGGTGAGGGAGCCCCAAGTGATGCAGGGCTATGGATTTTAATTGTTGTGGCACTTTTTGGTGTTGGTATTTTTGGTATGACACAATTATTTACTCCGCAGTACTTGAATCTTGAATTTGCTTTTTCTAAGTTCTCTACTGTGGGTGGTCCTATTATTGATGCATTATTTAGTGCGCATACATGGTATGTTGTAGGAATTATTTCATCCATCCTTTCTATCTTTTTTATTTCTGTTATTATTTTTTCGCTAGTACGAATGCGCGAAATTCAACTTCATGAAAAAGAAGAAATTGCCCATGAAATTGCTATTGCCATGGCAAAAGATGCAGAAATTTCTAAAAATGAAAACCCACGATGGCGCTATGTATTAGGACTTGTGGAAAGTGATGCTGAGTCTGATTGGCGTGTGGGAATTATAGAAGCAGATAGTATTCTCGATGACTTAATGAAAGAAAAGGGCTATAGTGGTACATCACTCGGTGAACGACTCACGAGTGCTCGAGGTGATGCATTTATGTCCCTTGATAATGCATGGGAAGCGCATACTGTACGAAATCGTATTTCGCATGATGGGTCAAACTTTCCAATCTCGCAACTTGAAGCACGTCGTGTCATCCGCCTCTACGAAACAGTTTTTGAAGAATTTAGTATTATATAAAAAAGAAACACTCATTGTATGAGTGTTTCTTTTTTATTTGCGCGGCCGACCGGAATCTTTCCCGCGACTCAAAATTTTTCGTCAAAAATTTTGGTCTGGGCACCGCCTCACGTTTTGACTGCTGTCAAAACATTGCTCCGGCGTTCAAGTCCTTAAAATGCTACTCATTTTATCACCCGCAGAAAAAGGCACTTTCGTGCCTTTTTCTTTTGCGCGGCCGACCGGACTTGAACCGGCAACCTCTCGCGTGACAGGCGAGTGCTCT
>CAZTHH010000047.1:0-3961 GCA_964613545.1 uncultured Candidatus Saccharibacteria bacterium | reverse complement strand
ATTGTACGACAGATGCAGGAATGAACCCCATCCATTTTGCAGGCATGAGTAACTCCTGAACTCCAAACCAGATCACCACTATCGCAAGCCCTATGCGAAGGACTGTGGGAGCAAACATTTTAAGATATGAAAATTTATTTTGCATATTATTTTAGTGCCCCAATGAGGAATGATTCGATTATTCGCTCTGGCTTTCCTTGACCACCATGCTGATTATTAAATCCCGCGCTACCATCACCTCCACACATTGAGATAATTGCACTTTCACCGCCAGGATGACTCGCAATCCAATTAGTAAGGTTGTACACATTTCCATTTACGATAGTCCAGCAATTACTTGCGCTACCATGCAAGGCAACATCACTCTTGGTGTATGTTTTAGGCAGAGTAGTAGTAGGTGTAGTTGTAGTAGTCGTTGTTGTAGTACTTGTAGGTGTTGTCATAGTTACTGGTACTTTTTTTACTGCAGAAGTAGTTGTTGTCGTAGGAGTAACAGTACTTGGTGTATTATTTTGAGTACTAGATCCATTCATACTAAATACTGCCAACAACACAACAACAATCCCAGCCAATACGAGGAACATAATTCCTTTTTTGAAATTTTTCTTTGGCATAAAATTATTATGCATGCCATCAGTGCACGTGCATGCGACTAATTCATGATTGTGACTCATGCAATCAGGTGCACCACAAACTCCAGGGACCGGAGAAACCCCCTTGCATCCTCCGAGACAAATGTAATGTTTTTCCATATGATTTTATAGTATCAATTAATTATGAAGAAATTATGAAAGATGTGCTGAAACGAGCTTTGTCATTTCAAACATAGTCACTTCTTTCTTTCCAGCGAATACCTTCTGTAAATTTTCATCAGCAAGGATATTACGCTTGTTCTTTGGGTTCTGAAGATCATGCTTCTTGATGTATACCCAGATTGCCTTTACTACTTCAGATCGAGGCATTGGGCCCTTTCCTACTACGGCAGCGAGTTCTGCGCTGATTGTCATTGGTTTCATAAATGCAGAATTTGCTTTTGCTGCTGGTTTTTTTGCTGTTGCCATATATTTTTTCTTTATTGTCCTGCGTTGCTGTAATGCGTACAGGATATTACTTTATTAATAAATCTATTATACCACCTTTACTGGGTAAATAACTAGTATTTTTATCTTAAAAACAAAACACCCCATATGGGGTGTTTTGAGAGACTTATGCTGCAGCTTCTTCGGCTGGAGCTTCTTCTGTTGTTTCCTCAGTAGCAGGAGTGATTACTTCTTCTTCTGTAGGAGTTGTGATTTCATCTGACATATATGTTTTTGAAAATTAGCTGTTCTAAACCGACTCCGCAGAGTATATACTACTCAGACGATAATCCCTAATTAATTTTGAGTTGTCGTAGTACTCGTCGTCGTTGTCTCTGTAGTACTTGAACCCATAGGAACAGACACAGATGTCGCCGGGATATTCCGTGTCGTTGTCGTATACACTACTCGATTATGTGTATAGAGCCAGTAACCGCCACCGATTAAAATTATTAAAACAATAATAATAGTGAGTGGGTCCCCTTCGCCTCTGTTTGATCGCAAAGAAGAAATGTTTATTTTAGTTGTCATATTGTATTCAGTTGTAAAAATAGTAATATCGATCCCCTTAAGCATACGCTTATCTGAGATAATAGCTACCTTTAAACACTAAATATATTATGCAGTGATTTGTGTGCAGTGAGCACAACGCTTCGCTGCGAGTGGAATTTCACTCAAACACTCAGCACATGTTTTTGAGGTAGGATCTGTTACTTTTTCTTTCTTTGTACGCGCAATGAGTATATTCATCGGCTTTACCACAAAGAAAAATACTGCACCTGCCACAAGCAGGAATGAAATAAGTGCATTAATGAAATGCCCGTACATAAATTTACTTTCATTTATGGTAAATGAGAGCCCACCAAAGTCTGGAACTTTTGCTACTGCACCAATGAGCGGAGTAAGTAAATCTGATACCAATGCAGAAACGATAGTACCAAATGCAGCACCGATGACGACACCGACAGCCAGGTCCACCACATTTCCCCGTAATAAAAATTGTTTGAAATCTTTTAACATACAATATGAATATTATTTATATGACTCTATAATACCACACCATTCCTATTTCTGTTTGGCGTTTTATTAAAAACTTTACAAACTATAGATATAATGTTATTGTGACACAAAATTAATCATTTCTTTAATATGAAAACAAACCTCTCAATGTTTCTATTTTGGCTTATGATACACATAAGTGCCTGTGATTCCTCAAATCAAGAATCAAAACCTACTTCACGCAATAACCTATTTGACTCAACAGCAGAGCAAGCATTACTTCAAAGTTTAAAAAGTGATTTTGTAAGCTTGGGCAGATCAATGCCCAAATTTCAAGATCAAATAGACTACTTCTTGGTAGAATATCCCCATGTGCAAAAGGATTTTAATGAGATTAGATTTATTGATACAAATCTAATAATTGATTTCCTTCCACAAATTCATGAAGGAGTAGCTGACGACAGTGCAATCACGAGAGCTATCATAGCATTTAATAAAAGTATGTATACACTCCTTGTCACTAGCGATTACGATGCATTTGGTGATGAATCTTCGGATAGAGAAATCATTTGTTTTGATTCAATTCCAATTGATGGAATGAAGCAATACAAGATGACGGGACTATTTGATAGATACCCACCAATAGATTCGCTAAAAAGACAGCTCGAAATAAGTCTTCCGCAAAATGCACTATATCGGTACGTCAAAGAAAAAGGGAAAATACCAGTGATTGGCACCCAGTGTATGCCGATAGCATACATACAGCTTGCCCTGAACTATAGGGCAACGATGAATAATCAATACATTGATGTGTACAAATCATTTAAACCTGACATGAATAAAGTCAGGACCACGATCAGCATTGGCCGGCTTTCGGCGTACTTACAACGCCATCATAAAAAGATAAAACATTTCATATAAAATAAAAAGCTATGCGCTCCGCGCATAGCTTTTTTAATATAGATATAATCCTTTAGGTAGATTTTAATGTTCTTTTTGTGAATGCAATCGTTTATATCGATTGATAATCATTAAGATGAGTGTCAGTATAGACAAAGTCACAATAGTAAACCGCATATCAATATGAGCCAAGATAACAGCTGCCATATTTTTTTCTACAGAAAAAGTGAGCGGGGTTGTGGGTGTACTTCGGACCGCACTATGTGAATCATACGTTATTGCATAGACAGAATGTTTTCCTGGGGCAAGCGTTACGCCATTTTGCTCATGAACAACATTCCATATACCCTCTTGATTAACTCGTGTTGTATAAAAGACAAGCTGTTCTGAGTGAATGAAAATGGTAACTGTAGAATTTGGGATTCCTTTTCCCGTGAAAGCAATTTTATCACTTCCTTTTACTTGTTCAATTTTTACTATTTCTGGTGTTTTCAAAAATGGTGACTCTTTTGAACCTTCAATTTGCCGAATAGCCTGTAATGTAGTTTGTTCTGTTTTTTTGTATGATTTTTTAATTACTTCTTGTGTATTGTCGGTAGTTAAATTAGATATATCATTAATTGTTTTTAGTGGTACGGTACTTACACTTATTGCCATATTACTAGAATTACTTCTTGTTGTTTTGTGGGTTGGTGTTGGTGTGGGGGTTGGGGTTGGTTCAGGCAGTGGAAGTACTTCTTCAGGAGAAGGATCCACTGTTACTGGGCCTTGCGGTGAGAAATCTAAACTTACTGGGCCAAAAAACATCACCATCTCTGGGGATACATTATCAGAAGTTGTCATGCGAACATACACATTCGGATTATTTGTAGTACCCAAATCGGTTTTAGCATTCCATATAATCGTGTGAAAGATTCCTTCTGGTGATGTAGTTACATTTACTAGACTATTACTATCAATAGCAAAAATATTTTTTTCTTCAC
>CAZTHH010000046.1:0-4021 GCA_964613545.1 uncultured Candidatus Saccharibacteria bacterium | reverse complement strand
TTTTTACTTGCGTCCATAATCCCAGACTTTTCCATGATTAATTTTACTGCGACTTCTACCTCGGCACGACTCATCATTTGTGGTAAGTACGCTTCGAGCACTTTGAGCTGTGCAGCGTCTTCATCTGCGAGATCCTTACGCCCACCCTTAGTAAATTGATCAATCGCATCTTTGCGTTGCTTTGCAGTACGAGCGATGACCTTTAGGCACTCTTCATCAGAAAGCATCTCCTGCGGAGTGCGGCTTGTCGCCACGAGCTCATTCATAAATGCAGTTAAAAGCCCCCGGAGCACATCGAGGCGGACAGTGTCCTTTGCCTTCATTGCGTCTTTTATTCCCCCTTTTATTTCTTCATGTAACATGTGCCCAGTATACCAAATCTATGCTAAAATATCACTATGCAAAAAATTATATTTCTTGATACAGAGACGACGGGCACTGGCCCTGATGATTTTATTTGTCAGCTTGCGTATAAAACAGGCGACGAGATTTTCTGTGAACTTTTCAAACCACCAATTCCTATTTCTATCGAAGCGAGCTCAGTCACTCACATTTCAAATAAAATGGTGAAAGATAAGCCAGCATTCAAAGAAAGCGAACATTACAAAATGCTAAAAAATATGCTCGAGGATACAAACACTATCTTTGTCGCTCATAATGCAAAATTTGATATCGGCATGATAGAAAAAGAAGGCATTACTCCAGCACATACTATCTGCACACTCCGCGTGGCGAGGTACCTCGATAAAGAGCACAAAATCCCTCAGCATAAACTCCAGTACCTGCGCTACTATTTGGAAATTGAAATAGAGGCACAAGCACATGATGCGCTCGGTGATGTGATGGTGCTCGAGCAACTCTTTGCACGATTACAAAAAAAGATTGCCGAAGAAGTCGGTGGAGAAAAAGCAATCGAAAAAATGATAGAAATCTCGAGTAGGCCTTCACTTATGTATAAATTCTCTTTTGGAAAGCATAGTGGCAAGACCGTTGCCGAAGTCGCGAGCCTCGACCGCTCATACCTTGAATGGTTCCTCTCATCAAAAGAAAAAGATTCACCAGACGACGAAGATTGGATTTATACACTCAAATATTATTTAGGTAAATTAGTATAATATGGAAACACTATTCATTATTTTTATTGCAATTATTTTCGGACTCGTTGTTGGGTTTTTTATTACACGCAAAAATAAACCTGAAGAGAAAAAGGATGACGGGGCGATGGCGCTCCTCCTTACTCAGATCAATGAACTCAGCAGGACGATAGACAACAAGCTCCATGAATCCAATAAGAGCATGAATGAATCCATGCGCTATCAATCCACCGAGACTTCACGCATTGTGGCAGATATCACCGAGAAGATTACTCGCCTTGAAGAGACGAACAAGCAAGTGGTGAGTTTTGCTGACCAACTTCAGAATTTACAAGATATTTTGAAAAATCCAAAACAGCGTGGTATCCTCGGTGAATACTACCTTGAAACGCTTCTTAAAAACGTCCTCCCGACAGGAAGTTACCAAATGCAGTACGCATTTAACAATGGCGACATTGTGGATGCTGCGGTATTTGTAAAAGATAAAGTAATTCCTATCGATTCTAAATTCTCTCTCGAAAATTACAATCGTATGATCGAAGCAGTAGATAAAACAGAGAAAGATCGCCTTGAAAAATTGTTTGTCGCTGATTTAAAAAATCGTATCGTTGAAACAAGTAAATACATAAAGCCTGCTGAAGGTACAATGGATTTTGCTTTTATGTTCATTCCACACGAAGCGATCTATTACGACTTACTGATAAATAAAGTTGGTGCGATTAGTGATGATGATGAAAACCTCATCCAGCGCGCAGCAGCAAAATACAAAGTGATCATCGTCTCCCCTACATCATTCCTCGCATATTTGCAGACAGTCCTCCAAGGGCTTCGCGCACTTGCAATCGAAGACACTGCAAAAGATATTATCAAGAGAGTCGAAGAGCTGGGTAAACATTTAAAGAGTTACGAAGAATATCATAGCAAGCTCGGCACTTCGCTCACTACGGTGGTGAATCATTACACCGCATCAAGTAAAGAATTTAAAAAATTAGATAAAGACGTGCTCCGCATTACCGGAGAAACAGTCGGGCTCGAAATCATCGGAGTAGAAAAACCACAACTCGAAGAATAATAAAACGCTCGCACATAGTGCGAGCGTTTTATTATTCTTCTTTAATTATTCCACAATCCAGAAACCGATTTCCCGTTATGAATATTGTCTATCACTTGTGCAGCGAGCTTTCCAACAGAGAGCACCTTGAGATTTTTAATTTCTTTTCTTTGTGTTTCCGTAAGGGCAATCGTGTCAGTAAAGAATACTCCATCGAATCCTGCTTCGTTTATATTCTCTATCGCTTTTCCTGAAAGGACTGGGTGCGTCGCAAAGAAATAGATCTTGTGTGCACCACGCTCCTTTGCAGCGAGGGCTGCACCTTTTGCAGTACCACACGTATCTGCCAAATCATCGATAAAGATAATGTCTGAATTTTCCAAATCACCGTGCACGCCGTGGACAGTCGTCGTCCCCATGAGTTTACTATCACGAGATTTATTTATAATCACGAGGCCAATACCGAGCGCATCGGCATACTTCTTGCAACTCTTTGTGGAGCCCAAATCTGGTGCACCAATCTTTGCCTTTTTTAAATTAAATATTTTTGAATTAGAACGAATATATGAAAGCACAATGTCATTTGTCTCAATATTATCCATCGGGATATCTGGATAGAGTGTAATACTTGCAGAATTGTGGAGTTTAAAGACGACGAGTTGATCTGCTCCAGCAGCTTTTAATTGATGCGGGACAAATCGTGCGAGCACTGGCTCACGATGATTACTTGATTTGTCTTGGCGAGAGAATGGGAGGTATGGCATCATCACCGTAATACGATATGGTGAGCCTTGGCGAAGTGCATTGATAAATAGTGCGCATTCAAAAATATCGTTACTCATCATGTCGCCCATGCGTGGCTGACAAACGATAAAGACATCAGCATCACGAATCGTCTCCACATGATGCGTGAGGATTTCACCATTTGGAAACTTTTTGAACATCTTTGGCGCAAGCGTAATCTGTAAATTCTTCGCGACATCTTTTGCAAGCTGTTCACTCGCTCCATAGGCAAACATCACCATAGGGTGCTGATTTGTGCGACTATTTTTATTTATAATACCTTTCACCTTCCCTTTTGACTTTGTATTTGTAGCCATAGATTCGTATTAATTAATAGTAAAAACAGTATAGCATTTTTATAAAAATTAGGAATTCTCCCTTTTATAGAATAAATCTATAATATTGACTTTTATTATAAATATGCTATTATAAATAAAAATCACATATAAAATATACTCAAATGAAAAAAGTAATTTCTTTCTTTTGCAGAATGCCAGGTATCTATCTGGTAACTGCCTTCGTACTCACTGGCTCAATTTGGTCTCATTGGGATCATCTTGATGAACGCATGTATCTTACTATTATTATGTCAATCGCTACAACCTTCTTTGCAAACCTGTACCTATTATTCATTCAAGGAAATGGTACAGAATTCACCAAAGGGGCAAGATGGGCAGGGATCATGCTAATTGGACTACTTACAGTAGTATGCATAGCACTAAATGTATCTCTAAAAACTAATCCAATGAACGAATTTCCTGGAGATTATGCAGCACTATCTACACTTGCAGAATCTTTTGCAGGAATTCTTGCCTGGGGATGGTTTAGTTTATTTTGGAATATGTACGTGTATACATATCTTCCGAACTTTAAAGCGATACCACCCAATGTCACCAGAGAAAGAAATCATCTTTTACCTGAAACAGACGAGTAAATGCACCCTATTTATTACACTTAAAGCCACTCTTATAAAGACGTGGCTTTTTGTTTACCTTGCCGAAAGACCGTTTTTCTGTTATTTTATATACGTATTCATATGGCCCTATCGTCTAACGGTTAGGACATCGCCTTCTCAAGGCGGTAATCAGAGTTC
>CAZTHH010000045.1:2420-4024 GCA_964613545.1 uncultured Candidatus Saccharibacteria bacterium | reverse complement strand
CGCCGCGCCGCATTCATCGTCGCCCTCGAAAGAATCGAAAAAGCAACTAAATAGTATGGAAAAGCAAATTAAAACAGCGTTGGTGTCCGTGTTTAGTAAAGACGGATTAGATGAAATTATTACACTATTGGATAAGCATGGGGTAAAGATTATTTCTACCGGAGGCACAGCGGATTTTATTGAAAAATTGGGAGTAAAAGTGACGACAGTAGAAAGTGTCACTGGCTTCCCTTCTGTATTCGGTGGACGTGTAAAAACTTTGCAACCACAAATCTTTGGTGGAATTCTAAACAGACGTGATCATGAAGATGATAAAAAAGAAAAAGCTGAGCACAAGATAGAAGATATTGATCTCGTTATAGTAGACCTCTACCCATTTTCTGACACACTCATGAGTGGTACCGCGAGTGAAGAAGAAATTATAGAAAAAATCGATATTGGCGGAGTGTCACTTATTCGCGCAGCAGCAAAAAATTTCAATGATGTGGTAGTTGTGCCTTCAAAGAAACAATACAGCTATCTAAAAACTATCCTTGAAAAAGGAAATAGTACTACCATCACCGAACGAAAACACCTTGCAGGATGCGCATTTGAAATTACTGGTGGATATGACATGACCATCTGGTCATACTTTGCAGGAAGTGGTCTACGCTACGGAGAGAACCCACACCAAGGCGGGCAATTCATTGGCGACATGAGCCAAGCACTTGAAATCCTTCAAGGGAAAGAACTGTCCTACAATAACCTCCTTGATGCCGACGCGGCGATTAGACTTATAAAAGATTTCACTATGCCCGCATTCGCAATACTTAAACACACTAATGCGTGCGGTTGTGCAACCGGAAATGGAGGCACGCTTTCACTACTCAAAAAAGCATACACGACCGATCCAGTTTCTGCCTTTGGTGGAATCCTTGTGACAAATCAAGAAGTAGATGAAGCAACAGCAAAATATCTCGTTGAAGAAGTTAAATTATTCTTTGAACTTCTTATTGCTCCCGCATTTACAAAAGAAGCATTAGAGATTCTCAGCAAGAAAACAGATGTGCGCGTACTACGATTAAAAGATTTCACTCTTTCTGAAGGCGAAATTCGTACATGTTTAAATGGGTACCTTGCACAAACACGTGATGCACAAACAGAAACAAAAGAAAATTTCACTACAGTGACAAAGCGCGCACCAACGGAAACAGAAATAAATGATATGGTAATCGGGGCAACAATTGCAAAACATTTAAAATCAAACTGTGTAGTAATTGTAAAAGATGGAAATATGGTGACGATGGGTGCGGGGCAAGTCTCTCGCGTAGATGCATTAAAGAATGCACTCGAGAAAGCAAAAGGATTCAATCTCGACGTTGCCGGTGGCATCCTCGCATCAGAAGCATTCCTTCCCTTCCCTGACTGTGTAGAAATTTCTGGTACTGCTGGCGTAACTGCAGTCGTCCAGCCTGGTGGATCAAAGAAAGACCAACTCTCAATAGATAAATGTGATGAGCTCGGCATGGCAATGGTCACCACCGGCTTCCGGCATTTTAAGCATTAAATTTCACCTAAAAATAACTTAGCCCGGAACTTAAAAGTCCGGGCTTTGTTGTTTGTTT
>CAZTHH010000045.1:0-2320 GCA_964613545.1 uncultured Candidatus Saccharibacteria bacterium | reverse complement strand
TTTTACCGTAGCCACTACACAATAGACGGTGTGCAGAAAAAAATTGCGACGACGCAGTTCGAAGCCACCGATGCTCGCCGTGCATTTCCCTGCTTTGATGAGCCAGCACAGAAAGCAATCTTTGATGTATCACTCATTGTGCCTGGCACACATACTGCAATCTCAAACACATTGCCGACGAAAATTTCTGAGCACGAAGGTGGATACAAAACTATCTCTTTTGAATCTACCCCAAAGATGTCTACGTATCTTTTAGCTTTTATAATTGGAGAATTTGAATTTATCGAAGGCTATACAAAAGATAAAACTCGAGTAAGAGTCTTTACCACTCCCGGTAAAAAGCACCAAGCGAAATTTGCACTTGAGGTAGCAATTAAATCACTCGAATTTTATAATAATTATTTTGGTATTCCCTACCCACTTAAAACCCTCGACATGATCGCAATACCAGACTTTGAATCTGGTGCGATGGAAAACTGGGGTGCAGTTACATATCGCGAGACGGCAATTCTCGTAGATGAAAAGAATTCTTCATTAGGAAACAAGCAATGGGTTGCACTAGTGATCGCACATGAGCTTGCACACCAATGGTTTGGTAATCTCGTCACGATGCATTGGTGGACAGACTTATGGCTCAACGAAGGCTTCGCATCTTATATAGAGTACTTGGCAGTTGATCATATTTTCCCAAATTGGAAAATTTGGGATCAATTCCTCACTAGCGACACAGCGGTAGCTCTTCGCCTCGACGCCCTAGCAAATTCACACCCAATAGAAGTGACAGTAAATCATCCGAGTGAAATAAATGAGATATTCGACGCAGTCTCATATTCAAAAGGTGCCGCTGTCATCCGTATGCTTGCCGAATACTTAGGACAAGATAATTTTAAAAAAGGATTACAGCACTATCTAAAAAAACATAGTTATAAAAACACACATACCACAGACTTATGGGAATCATTCGAAAAAATAAGTAAAAAACCGGTAAAAAAAATAATGGCAAACTGGACAGGCAAGACCGGCTATCCCCTTGTTAGTTTTTCAAACAAGGGAGGATGCACACAAGAACGATTCTTTTCTAGTAGAATTTCTGCAAAAAATAATAAAGAAAAAACGATCTGGCAAATTCCAATAGACGGAAAATTAATGACTAAGAAAAACGAAAGCTTGAAAGTTGATGGGAAAATAAACAAAGGCGAAACGACATTACTACGCGTAAAGTACAACGTATTACCAGACATAAAAAACCTTTCTACTCACGATCGCCTTGGTCTTATTCGTGATATGTTTGCACTTGCAGAAGGTGGGTATATAAATACAGTAGAAGCGTTAGAATTTTCTTTACAGTATAAAAATGAAACAGAATACATTGTCTGGGCGGAAATTGCATCTGGAATAAATCGCATATACAACATAATCACCGATGAGCCTTTCAAAGAAATATACAAAAAATATGCTCTTTCATTTTACTCTCAGCTTGCTGAAAAACTTGGATGGGAGAAAAAGAAAGGCGAAGACCATTCACACATATTTCTACGTAGCCTTGCACTTGCAAACGCAGGAGCGTATGGAGATATACACACGATAAAACATGCACAAAAATTATTTAAGGATGTAAAGAAAAACCCTATACCAGCAGATATTCGCTCCGTTGTATACGGTATCGTTGCCGCAAATGGAACAGAAGCAGAGTGGAACATATTTGAAAAACTATATACAAATGAAAAAATGCATGAAGAGAAGAATAGATACGGTAGTGCGCTTGGACATTTTAAAGACAAAACGCTTCTTGCTAAAACCCTCACATATGCAATGTCAAAAAATGTTCGCACACAAGATGCGCCGTCTGTAATAGGAACGGTGTGGAGTAATAGTGCTGGCCGTGATCTTACATGGAAGTTCATTCAGCATAATTGGAATACACTTCTAAAAAATTATGGTGAAGGCGGGCACTTCCTCGGGCGTATCCTTACACCACTTGGTAGTCATACAAAAGTCTCCGATGCTAAGCAGGTAGAAAAATTCTTCAAAACTCACCTTGCCCCTGGCGCCGCTCGCACCATTGAGCAATCCCTCGAACGCATCTACTCAAACGCCGCTTGGTTAAGTGCCGACAAAACTGCTGTAAAAAATTGGCTTACAAAACATTATAAATAAGAGTAGAATATAATTATGAACATACATCCAATTTTTGTACATTTCCCTATTGCGCTTCTTACGGTATACGCAATAGCAGAATTAATACGTTTTAAAAAGGTTACAGAGACACCGTATTATTTTTATGTAAAAGCAGTGCTCGTAATCGCGGGGACACTCAGCT
>CAZTHH010000044.1:0-4065 GCA_964613545.1 uncultured Candidatus Saccharibacteria bacterium | reverse complement strand
AGGTTTTTACACCTCGCCTCCTTAGCAAGGAGGTACCTTAAACCACTCAGACACGGTTCCTAATTATATGCGGAGGCGGTGAGATTCGAACTCACGGACCTTTTTACGAGTCGGCGGTTTAGTAAACCGCTGGTTTCAACCACTCACCCACGCCTCCAGTACCTACACCTTATCACAAATATCCCATTTGCTCAAATAAAAAGCCTGCATCATATAGAATACAGGCTCCTTGGTAAATTCACTTTAAAAAACTAACACCGTCCAAGATTCTCTTCATGATGCCAATCAATTTCCTCTTTTTTCCCTCTTTCAATTTTTTCATGAAAAAAAACTTTTTGACTCGATGACAGTAGAGGCTTAATACCTTCTAGGGTTTTTGATTTTACTAAAATAAAGAGAGCATGCGAATAATCATAATACTCAACATTCCCCCTAAATTCAGTGTCTGAGATTCCCATAGATAAACTTGAATTACTTCGAGAGACAAACTGTAACTCGGTAAGTCGTTGGATAATTTTCTTTGTTCGTTGAACGTTTTTTTCAGCAATAAAGACTGTTTCCCCTGAGATAAATTGGGTTAAAACAAAATCTTTAATTAGTTGCTCTTTTGCCAAGATCTGTAATACTTCTTCTGTCATAATTTGGTTGTGTTTTTTGGTTGTACTTAATTAAATTTTGTAAACATTATAGCAAAATTTTAGAAAAAGTCAAATTGATTGAGAGATATGCATAATACTGGTATACTTATTTTATGAGAGGCATTACAGGTTTTAGAGAATTTATAAAAAAGCAGGGAGTGATTAGCCTTGCAATCGGTTTCATTTTAGGAGGTGCGATTTCAAAATTCGTTTCATCTCTAGTGACTGATATTATTAACCCCATGATGAATGCAGCACTCGGTGGTGTCGATGATTTAGACAAAAAGATATTTAAAATTGGTGATGTAAAAATTCACTATGGCTCATTTTTAAATAATGGTATTGATTTCTTAGTAATCGCAGTAGTGATATATATTGGTGTTAAATTATTAAAAATAGACGAAGAGCAAATCCAAAAGATAGACATTGGTAAAGTGGGAACTTTTGGTGCTGGAACCGCACATAAAAAATAATATGGATGAACTAACTACACTAAAAAAAGAAAACGAGGAACTGAAAAAACATAATGCAGTCAAAAGTGATTTGATTTCTATTTCAGCGCACCAGCTCCGCACTTCCCTTTCTGCATTAAAATGGATTCTAAAAATGCTCCTTGATAAAGATTTAGGCGCACTCAGTCTTGAACAGGAAAGTTTTATAAAAAAAGCATCTGATAGTAACGAGCGTATGATTACCTTGGTAAACGATATGCTCACACTCAATCACAGTGAAGACAGTGCGCTTACGTTCAACTTTAAACCGACGGATATTCTCTCTCTTATAGAAGAGACTCTTTTTGAATTCTCTGGTGAATCACATAAAAAACAAATTGAAACAATTTTCTTAAAACCTGATCACCAGCTATCACAGGTAGTCTGCGACCGAGAGATGATTCGTGTAGTGCTCCAAAACCTCGTTGAAAACGCAATCAAGTACAGTAATACGGGCGACAAAGTATTCATTACTTTGAAAGAAGAGAGCGGTGCAATAATTCTCTCTGTACGAGACACAGGAATTGGTATTAGTAAAGAAGAACAACCAAAAATCTTTGATAAATTCTTCCGTGCAAAAAACGCTACCGCAAAAGAAATTATTGGCTCCGGACTTGGACTATTTACCACACAAAATATCGTGAATCACCACGGTGGTAAAATCTGGTTTGAAAGTAATGAAGACGCTGGGAGTACCTTTTTTGTCTCCTTGCCCCTCACAAAGTAGGGTGATATAATACCCGTATGGCTAAAATACTTATCGTAGAAGATGACGCATTCCTCCAAGGGCTTGAAGTTGCAAAGCTTCACAAACTTGGGCATGAAATTATTACCGCAAGCACTGGCGAAGAAGGCATGCAAAAGATAAATGAAGCTGGAATTCAGCTTGTATTACTTGATCTTATCCTTCCAAGCTTTGATGGATTTGATATCCTTAAAAAGATTCGCGAAACAGAAGCAACAAAGGCACTTCCAGTACTTGTATTCTCTAACCTTTCAGAAGACAAAGACATCAAGCGCGCTCAAGAACTCGGTGCAACTGAATTCATGGTAAAATCAAACTTCACACTTGATGAACTCGCAGAAAAAATCAAAACATTAGTAAAATAACTATTGTATCTATGAAAAACGCACTTACTATTATACTCGTCCTCGTCGCTGGGTTTTTTATTGGCTCATATTTAAATCAAAAAGGAATTAATCCCGTTACACAAGTAAGGGGTGCCATCCACGACATGAGTACCATGTCTGCGAAAGAAATGGCTGACAGTATGACGGGTGGCCTTGCGACAAAAACAGGAAATGAATTTGATAAAGAATTTATTAAATTAATGATTATTCATCATCAGGGTGCAGTCACCATGGCACAGCTTGCAAATGTAGCGAGTAATCACAAAGAAATAAAAGATATGGCAAAAGATATCATTACCGTCCAGTCAAAAGAAATTGACATGATGAAAAATTGGCAACACGCTTGGTTCCCCGAAGAAATGGCACACTAAAATCATATGCATCACAACGAACACATCAGCCTAAAACTAAAACGCAAAGTATTCTTTCTCTTGGTACTCCTTATTATCATTGGTGGATTTGTACTTTATGGTACACCAAAAAAGGAAATGAAACCCCGCTATCAAACCGCACCACTCGTAAAAGGTCCGACAACACCACCTCCACATACGAATGAAGTTACAAGATAAACTTGGAAATCATTTTCGTCTTGGAACGAATGAACAAACAGCCCTCAAACGAATAGGACTAGAGACAGTGCGTGATTTACTCTATTACTTCCCTGCTCGCTATGGAGATATTTCTAATATTCGTTATATAAATACAATCACTGACGGAGAACACGTCACACTACTAGGAACTATTTCAAATTTAAAAACAAAAAAAAGTTTTAAAAGTAAGATTCCGATGGGAGAGGCGTTGCTCACGGACCTCACCGGGAAAATTAATATTGTATGGTTCCACCAACCCTATCTCGCAAAAATGATGAAAGCTGGGAGCACCGTACGGGTGACCGGTAAAGTAAAAGCTGATACACACGGCTTTACTCTTACAAATCCAGAAATAAAAGAAGAAGATATCTTACCAATTGATCTACACGATTCACTCTTTGCAAAAGAAACAACAAAAGAACAATATGGCTACCCTATATACAGAGAAACAAAAGGGCTCACCAGCAAATGGATGTATCATGCAATTAAAAAAATTCTTGCTGATACTGAAATTAAAAAGATACCTGAATACCTTCCAAAAGAAATTATTCAAAAATATAATCTCCCCTCACTTTACACCTCACTTGTCTGGATACACATGCCAGAAAAAAAGGAACATGGTGAAATGGCACGCAAACGTTTTGCATTCGAAGAAGTATTTTTTATACAACTTGCTCGCCAACGTGAAAGAAAGGAATACGAGGCACTCTATTCATACAAATTAAAAATTCCAGAAACTGATATCAAAGATTTCATTTCGCGTTTTCCATTCACTCCGACAAAAGCACAACATGATGCAATTGAAACTATTTTAAATGATTTAAAAGGCGACAAAGCAATGTCTCGCCTCGTCGAAGGTGATGTCGGTAGTGGAAAAACATTCGTCGCGGCAACTGTTGCCTATGCTGTCATAAAGAATCGCCCCGTCGGGCAAAGCTTTGGAAACATTCAGGTTGCGTATATGGCACCGACTGAAGTTCTTGCGACACAATTGTTTGAAAGCTTTATCGAGTATTTCAAACATACCGGGATTTCAATCGGGCTTATTACAGGAAGTGGTTGCCGAAAATTCCCTACTAAAGTAGCCAGCGCACAAGAGCCATGGACTACCATTTCTCGTGCACAACTTTTGAAGTGGGTAAAGAACGGCGAGATTCCAATTCTAATTGGGACACATGCACTCATTTCAAAATCAGTAGACTTTGAAGATTTAGG
>CAZTHH010000043.1:2554-4175 GCA_964613545.1 uncultured Candidatus Saccharibacteria bacterium | reverse complement strand
CAATCACTTCCTCAAATTAAAAAGCAAACAGGCAAAATCTTGCCTACGTACGTAATTCCCGATAGTAAAGAGGGTTGGGCAGATGCATTCTCTTTTGGTATGAAGACTTGGTTTGAGGGCAGTGATGTTATTTTTGATTATACAAAAATTCGTCCAGCAGGATCACGTCTTAAAACAATGGGAGGAAAAAGTTCTGGCCCAGCACCGCTACAATCACTTTTAGAATTTACACGAGAGAGAATTTTGCGCAGGCAAGGTAGGCATCTTTCAAATCTAGATGCGCACGACATTATATGTAAAATTGGTGATTGTGTTGTGGCAGGTGGAGTAAGGAGAAGTGCGATGATATCACTTTCTGATTTGGACGATGAAGCTATCCGCGATTCAAAAAAAGGACAGTTTTATATTTCTGAAGGCCAGCGTATGCTTGCAAACAATTCTGCTGTTTATTTAACGAAGCCAACTGTCACAGAATTTATGGATGAGTGGATAGCGCTTGCAAAGAGTGGTAGTGGGGAACGGGGGATATTTAATCGCGGGGGGCTAGCTGGGACCCTTCCAAAAAGAAGGTTAAATAAATGGAAAGGTGGTATATATCCATCTTGGGGTACGAATCCGTGTGGGGAAATTATTTTGCAATCAAAGCAGTTTTGCAATCTTTCTGAAGTCGTAGCCCGCGCAGAAGATACAGAGGAAAGTTTAATGAAGAAAATTCGTATTGCTACTATTCTTGGTACTTATCAGTCTACGCTTACGTATTTCCCTTATCTTTCAAAAGAGTGGAAGAAGAATTGTGAAGAGGAGAGACTCCTCGGTGTATCGATCACAGGGCAGTGGGATTCTTCAATTGTTCGTGACCCGAAGATTTTAGAAAAAATGAAAAAACTTGCGATAGAAACAAATAAAAAATATGCAAAACGTTTTGGCATAAGTCATTCAACTTGTATTACTTGCGTAAAGCCATCTGGTACTGTATCTCAAACAGTGGATTGTGCGAGTGGGATGCATCCGCGACACGCACCGTACTATATTCGTCGTATTAGAATTTCAGCAACAGATACACTTTTTAAAATGTTAAAAGATCAAGGCGTGCCTTATTGTCCAGAAGTAGGGCAGATACTTGAAACAGCAAGTACTTTTGTTTTAGAGTTTCCTGTAAAAGCTCCAGATGGAGCAATTTGTAAGGATGATGTGGATGCTATAGCCCAGCTCGAACATTGGAAAATTGTGAAGGAATATTTTACTGAGCATAATCCATCAGTCACTGTTTCTGTGGGAGAAGATGAATGGTTAAAGGTCGCAAACTGGGTATATGAGAATTGGGATTTAGTTGGGGGGCTTTCCTTTTTACCTAGATCAAATCATGTATACCAACTCGCTCCGTATGAAGAAATTACAAAAGAAAAATATGAAGAAATGAAAAATCGTCTCGGTGATTTAGACTTTTCAAAAATTGTCACGTATGAGACAGAGGATGAAACAGAAGCAAAGCGTGAGCTAGCCTGTGTAGGAGGGCTTTGTGAAATATAATTTATGAAAAAGAAAACACAAAACATAATAATTTTCTTTTGTTTATTTATAATTTTATTTTGTATTATTTTATTTTTCTCGAGTTCTTTTA
>CAZTHH010000043.1:0-2544 GCA_964613545.1 uncultured Candidatus Saccharibacteria bacterium | reverse complement strand
ATAAAAAAGCGATCAATGAATTACCCAGTCAAAATATAGAAAAAGATCTCATAAGCATACCTATTACAATAAAAGTAAATTATTCAATATATAAGATATCTGTGCCTCAAAGTTTTACTTTATATGAAGCTATGCAGGATTTACAAAAGACACAGAAATTTACTTTTAAAACAAAAAACTTTACAGGACTAGGGCAGTTTGTGGAGTCGATAAATAGTGTAGATAGTAAGCAAGGTTTTTATTGGATGTATTCTGTAAATGGTAAAGAGGGAACGGTGGGAGTGTCAAAGTATGTTGTGCAAATGGGAGATTTTATTGAGTGGAAGTACAAGAAATCTTATTAAATTCAAAATTATTTTATGAAAAGATATATCAAAAAAGTTCTATTAGCATTTAGTATTATTTTTTGTTCTTTATTTTATGCTTACATTCCTGTTTCTGCAGAAGAATCTATTCCAGCAGAAGTACCCGCTCCTCAGGTAAATATTTTGATTAGAAATATGAATAATGTTATTTATGAAGGTAGTATTGACCTGCCAGTGTCTGGAACTATAGATGTTCTAGATCATAGTGCTGGTACACATACAGTGAATGCAGATAGCGTGCTCGGTGTACTCTATGCTTTAGATAGTGGGAACGATTCATTTAGCATTTCAGATTTGGAGTATTACTCAGCATTTTCTTCTTTTTATTTAAAGTGTATTACTGGTTCGACAGGAGGGAGTTGTGATAATTGGCAGTATGTAGTTAATGGTGTTACTCCAGGATCTGGCATGGATAATGCAATTCTTTTTGGTGGTGAAAATATCGGAATATATTTTGGTAATTCTCACAGGCTTACTGTTCCAAATACAAATACTACGACTGATACACCGGTAAGTCTGAGTGCTGAGAAATATAATTATTTAGATAACTCATGGAATGCGTTAACTGGAGTAACAATCGGTGCAACAGTACCAAATCCGAGTGATGAATGGAATCCAACGGTAGTAAAAGAGGTAGCGGTAGATTCTTTGGGTAAAGCAGATGTAGCTTTAACAGAGCCAGGTACTTATACTTTTGGGATAAAAGAGGATTATTATTTTCCAAACTATCAAGTTATTATCACAACACCCGTGGTGGCACCACCAGTAACTACACCTTCTTCTGGTGGACATGGGGGAGAGGATACTATTTTTATACAGAAACCTGTACATCATATTTTAGATGTACATAAAGCGGTTAGTTTTTTAAAAACTATTGAAGATAAAAATGGATTTTATAAAAATGATATGCTCACAGATTGGGTAGCCATTGGTCTTGCAAAAGTTCCAAATATAGATATTAGTAATTTAAAAAAGTATATTTCACTAAACGATTTGCCAGAAAAATTAGCTTTAACGGATTATGAGCGTAGAGCTATAGCACTTGAGGCTCTTGGGATAGATCCAGCAATAGGTACAGAAAAAAATTACATACAAAAAATTATAGATAGTTTTGATGGGGCACAATTTGGGGATAAAAATTTATACAACGATGACATTTTTGCAATCATACCACTACTGCATGCAGGTTATACAAAAGATGATGAGGTGATTAAAAAAAGTGTTGATTTTATAATTTCCAAACAACACACTGATGGTTCGTGGAATGGGGTAGATATCACTAGTGCAGCTGTACAAGCATTGTCTCAAATGAAAGATTTGTCTGGAGTCACAGAATCAATTACAAAAGCCAGACAGTATCTTGTAAGTAGTCAAAAATCTGACGGAGGATTTGGATCTAGCTTTTCTACTAGCTGGGCACTAGGAGCGATAAAGTCCCTAGGTGGGCTTCCCGAAACTTGGGTACAAAATGATTTAAACCCCAATGATTATTTGTATAGTGTACAATTTACCGATGGTGGAGTAGAAGATCTAACAAAAGATTTAAATACTCGAATTTTTGCAACAGCGTATGCTATTCCTTCTGCGATAGGGCTAGATTGGAATACTATTTTGGGTACTTACAAAAAATATGAGATAGAAAAAATAGTTCCCAGCGTGAAAGAAAAAATAAATATTAAAAGTAGTGAGCTCGCGGTGAGTCCTGTTGTGAATGTAATTACTGGTACAAAAGAAAATACTTTAGTGGCAAGTGTGGGGGATATACGACTTAACAAACAAGATAAAAAAATACTAATGATTATTGCTTTCTGTGGAGTATTTTTAGGAGTTTTTATTTTTAAGTGGTTAAAATTTAAAAAACAATAAGTAGTTGCAATTTACTGTAACTTGATACATACTTTAAATATATGAAAGTAAAACAGCCATTACCAAGAAGTGCATATGAGAGAAATGCGGAAATATACAAAATCCTTGCAAATTCAAAGCGTTTAGAGATCTTAAATCTACTTCGTGAACAAGAAATGCCAGTAGAGGAATTGGTGAAAACCCTCGGTATATCAAAGGCAAATGTTTCTCAGCATTTAGCACTACTTCGTCATGCAAAGCTTGTGACGGTGCACCGTAAGGGTTTAAATGGTTATTACAATATTATAGATCCACGAATTGTAGAACCATGCCG
>CAZTHH010000042.1:0-4225 GCA_964613545.1 uncultured Candidatus Saccharibacteria bacterium | reverse complement strand
GGTACACACTTCACGCCCAGGAATGATTATTGGCCGTGGTGGGGATGGTGCAACAAAGCTTAAGGCTGACATGGTGAAAGCTATGACAAAGAAAGGCGTGCTTATCCCAGAAGATTTGAAATTTGATATCGTTGAAGTGACAAACCCTGACGCAGATGCTGCTATCGTTGCATGTTCTATCGCTGAAGGTCTTGAAAAGCGTTTGCCATACCGCCGTGTCCTCAAGCAGGCAATTGAAAAGACGATGACTGCTCGTGGAGTAAAAGGAGCTCGTATCTTTATCGGTGGACGTCTTGGTGGTGCTGAAATCGCTCGTTCTGAGCAGATCAAGCGTGGTTCTATTCCACTTCAGACATTCCGTGCAGACGTAGACTTTGCTCGTGAAAAGGCACATATGACATACGGTGATATCGGTATCAAAGTATGGATTTACCGTGGAGAAGTCTTTACTGCAGAGAAAAAATAATAATAAGAAAAATATATGTTAATCCCTAAAAAAGTAAAATTCAGAAAGTGGCAGACTGATCGTCACAACCCAAAGAAGCCTCGTGTAGAGACTCGTGGTAATACTGTTGCCTTTGGATCATACGGTCTTAAAGCGACAAGTGCTGCTCGTGTGAAGTCAAACCAGCTCGAATCTGCTCGTAAGACACTCTCTCGTACTATCACAAAAGTAGGCCGTCTTTGGATTCGCGTATTTCCTGACAGACCTTTTACTGCAAAGCCAGCTGAGGTGGGTATGGGAAAGGGAAAGGGAGATCCACAGGGATACTGTTTTCAAGTACTTCCAGGACGTATTTTATTTGAAGTAGATGGAGTATCAGAAGCAGTAGCAAAAGAAGCGCTTCGTAAAGCAGGAACAAAATTACCAGTAACGACTCGCGTGGTAGCACGTTAATTATATGGAAACAAAAAATACAAAACCAAAGAAGACACTCAAAGGGAAAGTAGTTTCTGATAAGATGGACAAGACAGTAGTGGTACTCGTGTCACGATTCGTTGAACACAGTAAATACAAGAAGCGTATTAAAATCACAAAGAAGTACAAAGCTCACGACGAAGAAAATACAAAGAAAGTAGGTGATACGGTCGAGATTGAAGAGACTCGCCCTATCTCAAAAGATAAGCATTTTAAAGTAATTTAATTATATGATACAAGACGGAACAGTAGTAAAAATCACAGATAACGCCGGCGGTAAAGTCGGTAAGGTATTCAAGGTGCTCGGAGCATCAAAGCGTCGCTATGCATATATCGGTGACAAGGTAATCATTTCTGTAAAGGTTGCAGAACCTCGCAAGGGAGTAAAGAAGAAGGATGTGCACCAGGCTGTCGTGGTTCGTACTACAAATGCATACCGTCGTAATGATGGATCATACATTCGTTTTGATGATAATGCAGTAGTAATCCTTGAAAAGGATAAGCAGGATCCAAAAGCAGGACGTGTATTCGGTCCAATCCCACGTGAGCTCGCAGAACGCGGATATCAGAAAATCATTTCACTTGCTCCAGAGGTTATATAATTTGAATAATAAAGAATAAATATATGCATGTAAAAAAAGGTGATAATGTAATAGTGCTTACTGGTAGCTCAAAAGGCAAAACAGGTAAAGTGGTAAAGTCTTTCCCAAAAGAGGGTAAGGTTGTGGTAGAAGGCGTGAACATGAAAAAGAAAGCACAGAAGTCTCGTACAAAGGGTGTACCAAGCCAAATGATTTCTATTGCAATGCCTATTAATGCAAGTAACGTTGCGAAAAAGTAATTTTTTAAAAGTATATGGAAACAGTAAAACAAAAAGAAAAGAAATCATACGCAGTACTTAAAGAAACATTCGGTTACAAGAATGTGATGGCTGCTCCACACCTTACAAAGGTAGTGGTATCAGTTGGAACTGGCGGTGCAATGAAGCGCGACAAGAACCGTAACGATTTCATTGTTGCTCGTCTTGCAAAGATTACTGGCCAGAAGCCAGCGACTCGTGCAGCAAAGAAATCAGTGGCGAGTTTCAAAATTCGTACTGGTGATCCAATCGGTGTTGTGGTAACACTTCGTGGTGCACGTATGTATTCATTCCTCGACAAGCTCATTAATGTTGCAATCCCTCGTACAAAAGACTTCCGTGGTATTGATAGCAAGATTGTAGACAATATCGGTAACCTAACTATGAGTATCAAAGAGCACACTATCTTCCCAGAAACAGGGGATGAAGAATTGAAAGACGTGTTCGGAATGGGAGTAACCCTCGTAACTACAGCCAAAACAAAGAAAGAAGCAACTGCATTTTTCACTCACATCGGAATTCCATTTAAGAAATAAAAATAAGACCGCACGAAAGTGTGGTCTTATTTTTAAAGTGTTGACTTTATAATTGGCATCTGATAGGATAGGGGAAGTTCGGTATTGAGTTTGTCTGTGTTTCTCCTTAAGTCTTTATTTACAAGGATTTAAGAAAAGACACAAGAAACAGCTTGATTACGAGCAAGTATTTTTATTTATGGCAAAAACATCAGTATTAGCACGACATCATAAGAAAAGTAAGTTTACCTCACGAGAGACAAATCGTTGTTTTCGTTGTGGTCGCGGGCATGCATTTATGAGAGATTTCGGTCTCTGCCGTATCTGCTTCCGTGAGCTCGCAAACGAAGGTATGCTTCCAGGAGTACGCAAGTCATCTTGGTAATCGTTTCAATTCTCTAAATTTAACTAAACACTATGGACCAAATCGCAAACATGATAAATATGATAAAGAATGCCAATCGCGCTTCACACGAAGTAGTGGTTGTTCCACATTCTAAGATCAAGCAGTCTATTGCTGACTGTCTCGTTCGCGAAGGATTTATCGCTTCAGCTTCAAAGAAAATGAAAGGAGGTTTCCCAGTACTTGAAATTGGTCTTGCGTATGTAGACGGCACACCAAAAGTACAAGGAGTTGACCGTGTGTCAAAATCTTCATGCCGTATGTACACAGGAGTAAAAGAAATCCGTCCAGTAAAGTATGGCCATGGTATCATGGTGCTTACAACACCAAAAGGAATTCTTACAGACAAGCAAGCTCGCAAAGAAATGGTCGGCGGGGAAGTTTTATTTAAAATGTGGTAATAATATAATTATATGAGCAGAGTAGGAAAACAAATTTTAAATATCCCAGCTGGAACAGAACTTAAACTTTCTGGCACAACACTAACAGTGAAAGGTCCAAAAGGTACACTTGTTCGTGATTTTCCTGGTGACATCACAATAAACATAAATGGTGCAGAAGTTTCTTTTGCGAAAGCAAAAGAAGGTGATCGTACTCTCAATGCACTTTGGGGCACATACGCTTCACACGTAAAGAACATGATTCTCGGTGTTACTGCCGGCTTCCAAAAGAAGCTTATCCTTGAAGGAGTTGGATACAAATCAGAAGTTGCTGGAAAGACACTCAAGCTTGCGCTTGGCTTCTCTCACCCAGTGAATGTTGAAATCCCAGAAGGACTTACAGTAACTGCTGAAAAGAACAACATTACAGTAGTAGGAATTGATAAAGAACTTGTCGGTTCATTTACTGCATCTGTACGCGCAATGAAAAAGCCAGAACCATATAAGGGTAAAGGATTCCGTTATGATGATGAAGTTATTCGTCGTAAGCAAGGTAAGAAAGCTGCATAAACTATATGAATAAGAAACAAGAAAAAAGAATAAGACTAAAGAAAAAGATTCGTGCAAAGATCGTTGGTACTAGCGAACGCCCACGTCTTTCTGTATTCCGCTCAAATGCATACATCTCTGCTCAGATTATTGATGATACAAAGCGTGTCACAATCGTTTCTGCAACTGATATGAAAGCAACAAAAGGCACAAAGAGTGAACGCTCTATGGCAGTTGGTGCAGAAGTTGCTGAAAAAGCAAAAGCAAAAGGTATCACTACTGTTGTCTTTGATCGTAATGGATTCAAGTATACTGGTCGCGTAAAAGCACTTGCTGATAAGGCACGTGAGTCAGGACTTAGTTTTTAATTTTTATATATGGACACAACAAAACCAAAACAAGCAAATACAGGATTCAAAGGCGCTCCATCAAAGGGTGGGTACCAAGGTTCAAACAATCGTGGAAGTGGTGATCGTCGCCCTCGTGCAACATTCGAACGTCCAAAGCCAGAATTTGATCAGAAAATGATTTCTATTCGTCGCGTAACTCGTGTGGTTTCAGGAGGACGTCGTATGAGTTTTGCTGTAGCAATTGCTATTG
>CAZTHH010000041.1:1085-4271 GCA_964613545.1 uncultured Candidatus Saccharibacteria bacterium | reverse complement strand
GATATCCAATGAGTAAAATGGTGTCATTCTTGTTTGGGAGATAATGCTTCTCATGGTGAATAATTCTCCCACCGTTACTCATACCACTCCCTGCCATTATAATCTTTGGATTTGCTACGTTCAAAATTGCTTTCGATTCTTCAGTTTCCTCGGTCATCTTAAGTCCTGGAAAATTGAAAATATCGTCCCCGCCTGCAATTATTTTCTTTGCCTCATCATTAAAATACCTTTCATTCTTTTTATATACACGAGTGAGCTTTATTGCAAGTGGTGAATCGAGGAATATCGGCATTACGGGAACGAGCTTGTGCTCCACCATATCATTTATTTCAAAAAGTAATTCTTGTGTACGTTCTAATGAAAATACAGGAATCATCAGCGTACCACCGCGTGTATAATTATCATTAATTACTTTTGCGAGTTTCTGCCTGCGCACATCACGATCTTCATGATTCCGATCTCCATAAACTGATTCCATGATGAGGTAATCAACATTTTCAATTTTTTCAGTATCACGAAGGAGTGGTGAAGGAGAATTTCCTAGATCTCCAGTAAACACAATCTTTTTCTCGTTATAAATAACCTCGAGCATTCCAGAACCAAGAATGTGACCAGAATCGAGGAATGAAAATTGGAAACCGTGATCCACATTAATCTTCTCGTGATATTCTACTCCCTCCCACAGATCCATCGCTTTTTTAATATTGTCTGGAGTATAGATATCCGCGAGGTGGTGTAATTTATCTTTCATGAGTAGATGAGCAGTATCTTCAAGCATCAGCTGAACCATATCACGAGTCGGAATAGTAGAGATAATACGCCCCTTAAAACCATCAGCGATAATTTTCGGAATTCTTCCAATGTGGTCAATATGAGAGTGCGTTATAAAAAGAATATCAATAGTACTTGGGTCATATGGAAACGGCACCCAGTTCATTTCATCAGAAAGCTTCTCCCCTTGTACGAGCCCACAATCTATCAGGAATTTCTTTCCATTCCCCTCTAACAAAAAGTTGGCGCCAGTTACGGTACCAGCTCCACTCGCAAATGTTAACTTTAGATTTGTATCTTTTATATCCATATTATTCTATTATACCAGATTCCCTGTGGGTTACATACAAAAGGGCCACACCACCTCCCGCCATGTCAAAACAAATATCAGAAAGCGTATCGAGAAGAGAAAAGGTTTGACCTGCCCACCAATTATTCATAATATACTCAAAAACTTCCCATCCTACACCAACAAAAAATACTCCTAAAAGCAGCAGGAACTGATGACGCACTCTAAGTAAAGTAACTAGTGGGTACAGTGTATACAAAAGGACAAACAACACAACAACCCCACCCCAGAAATGCATTGGCATATCGAACCACCAAATACGGTAGTACCACAAAAAAGGTAATGCAAGATAGTTCACCACACAAAGAAAAACGATATGAAAAGAAAGTATTTGTAGGATTTTTTTACGGGGAATCATATAATTAGTATAACAAAAATGAAATAATGCGCCTAAAATAAAAAATCCTTCTCCAAAAAAGGAAAAGAATATTTTATTTAGGGCTATTCCCGAGGTATTACCATAGCGTTATGCTACGTGGGTGCACGCATTTATCACCACGGTGAATAATTGACTACTGCTCCCCTAAAAAAGTTGTTCTAGGTAATACATCGCAATAACCCTACACAAAGTATACTCCTTTCACACATCTCCGCAACTTTTTTCTGAGCAAAGCACACCTTTGACAGCGTTTCAAGTATACTTTAGAACAAAAAATTTCTTTACAATTCAAATTCTTGTAATTTTTTTATATATGGTGCAACTGATTCATCATTAATTTCTTCAGGGAGCATATTTATTTTTGAAAAAATTTGGTTTTCAATTAAAAACATATGTTTTATTTTCTGCTCTCGCATCGATTCATCCATATCAGAAATTCTCCCTTCATAACGTTTTCGTGCTTCTGTTGCTCTCTCAGTAATAGATAAAATTCCGTGTGGACTCACGCGCAAATCCGCGTATTGAGCAATCTTATAATTAAAATCATTTGTAATATAAGAATCTTCAATATGCGGATACCCAATTCCATCAACAATCACCATTACGGCTGATGAAATTTCTAATTCTTTCAGAATTTTCAAGGTCGCTTCGTGTTCGTTTCTCCCATATTTTTGAAAATATTCATTCTGCACGTTCTGCCAATACTCAAATCCTTGCGGCTCTAAGAATTCTGGAAAATAATTGAGGTCTGATTTAATGATATTTCCCATATCATGCAGAAGACATGCAGTCACGACGAGCGTCGTATCTACCACTACCCCACTTTTCTCCATACTTTCACAAATCTGCATTGCCACCCCCGCCACACGCATTTGATGTGCCACCAAATTCGGCATGATGTTGTATTCCTTGTATATATCAGTGATTTTCCGCATATAAAATTTTCTTTAGATTCTCTACTGAAGTATACAGCTCGGCTTTGATCCCAAACGCTTGCGCACTTTCTACGTTTTCAAGGGTATCATCAAGAAACAATATTTCTTCCTTTTGTATCTTTTCTAGTTCGTTCCATATACCCAGAAAAAACTTTTGATCAGGCTTCTTTTCTCCGAGATGAGCAGAGGCGTATGTTTTATCGAAACTCTTGGACAAACCCATTTTATCAAGCATATATTGAAAACGATATTTCTCATTGTTTGTCGCAATAAAACACAAAATACCTTTACCCCTCAACTCTTGAATATAAGTAATTAATTCTTCGTTTATAGTATGTTCAATTTGAAACCAATACTCCAAGAAAGCATCAACTCCTTTGTCCCAACCCCACCCTGAAAGATACGGCGAAACGGTCTCTTTTAAATCAGCATTTCCAACGAGGCATTCTTGAAATGCTCCCGTAAAAAACGGAAGCGTCGTTTCTAAAGAAATTCCATAATCTCTTGCAAGTGCTACACTGAATCTCTCTCCATTTATCAACACACCATCGGCATCAAACAGAATAACTTTAATCATAAATTAATTGTAGTACCCTAATTCTTCTAAAAACTTTCTAAGGTTCCGGAGCGGAAGGCCGAGGACGGTATCAATGGCGCCATCGATTCTTTTTGTGTAATGGAAAAAGGCTTCGTTGGTAAAACCGGCTACTTCGTATGTATATGGATCAGCAACTATTTCTTCTATTACTCTT
>CAZTHH010000041.1:0-1075 GCA_964613545.1 uncultured Candidatus Saccharibacteria bacterium | reverse complement strand
ATCTCCTCCCACAGAATAGAGGCATTCGTAACTTCTTTTAGTGTTTTATTCAGTCCGACATGATGGACTACAACAGAACAGTGGCACAAGGCTTCCCCATTAGAATATTCTTGATGCCACATTCGTGCTTCCTCCGGAGAGATCGGCTTCTCGCGAAGCTTTCCATTACAAGAAGTGACAAAGTCTGATGTGATAATAATCGTATCCGGCGCAAAAGTATTATTCGCAAGCAACGCATCCATTTTCGCCTGCCCGATAGTCAAAACTAATTCATTAAAATTATCAGAACGTATTGCTTTTTCATCGATATCCGGAGACATTGTCTCGAATACAAATCCTGCCTCGGCAAGTACTTTTTTACGAGCAAGAGAAGATGATCCGAGTATTAATTTAATTTTTCTTTCTGTAGTCATTTTAGTAGTATAACAAAATCCGCTAAAAAGCGGATTTTGTAGATATATTATTTCTTGTGTTCTGCGTAAACGAAATCAGTGTCTATTTTCTGATATGAAAAGAGTTCATTGTCAGCAAAGAAACGCTTTACTTCAGCCTCTCCTGCTTCTACTCCATCAGATGCATGTACGAGGTTTGATTGTGTCGACAGAGAGAAGTCTCCACGAATTGTTCCTGCATTTGCTTCCCATGCTTTTGTTGGCCCAACGAGAAGACGGAGCGCTGAGACTGCATTGATTCCTTCTACTGCAAGGACGATAACTGGAGTTGATTTCATGAAATCACGAATTCCAGGGAAAAATGGCTTATCCTTAATATGCGCATAGTGCTCTTCGAGTGTCGCATCTTCGATGTTCATCATTTTTGTACCAATAATTTTTAGCCCTTTGCGCTCAACACGAGCAATAATTTCACCAATAAGGTTTCTTTGTACTGCATCTGGCTTGATGATAATAAGAGATTTTTCTTGAACTGGATTCATATAATCGTTATGTTTATTTAATAAATAATAAAGTCATAGTAACAGAAAAACCCTTAAAAAACAAATAGAATTACTGCTTATACTTTTCCATGATTTCCTCTTCCACTTCTGCGCGGTCGCGACCGTACTTGAGGTATGAAA
>CAZTHH010000040.1:0-4292 GCA_964613545.1 uncultured Candidatus Saccharibacteria bacterium | reverse complement strand
ACAGTTACTCCTCACTCAGCATTTGAATGTGAAGTATACATCCTTAAGAAGGAAGAAGGTGGACGTCATACTCCATTCTTTACTGGTTACAAGCCACAGTTCTACATCCGTACAACAGACGTTACTGGTGAAGCAAAGCTTCCAGAAGGTGTAGAAATGGTTATGCCAGGAGATACAGTTAAGCTCTCAGTTACTCTTGTAACTCCAGTAGCTCTTGAAGATCAACAGCGTTTCGCTATCCGTGAAGGTGGTAAGACAGTCGGTGCTGGTGTCGTGACTAAGATCACTGCTTAATATTTATTTGAGTTCTTTTTAATCACAAACGCTTATGGCAACAAAGGTAATAAAAAAAGAGAAGAAAAAGAGTGAAGATGGCGTTGTTCGTCTTCGCATAAGAGTACGAGCGTACGAGAACAAGATTCTTGACGCCTCTGTCAAGCAAATCATTGATACCGCTCTACGATACGATGCGACACTTGTCGGTCCTATCCCTCTTCCTACAGAAATCAAGAAATATACAGTAAACCGAGCGTCGTTTGTGTTTAAAAATGCTCGAGAGCAGTTTGAGATTCGTATCCACAAGCGTGTGATCGATATCTTGAATCCAAATCCGAAAACAATAGAAGCCCTCACTAATCTTTCACTTCCTTCCGGTGTAGACATCGATGTGAAGATGATGTAAAAATTATGAAATTTATATTAGGTAAAAAACAGCATATGGTGCAGTATTTCGATGCTGATGGAACCGTCATTCCGGCAACGCTGATCACAGCAGGTCCACTTACGGTTACTCAGGTCAAAACAAAAGAAACAGATGGATACACTGCGATCCAAGTAGGTTTCGAGGACCAAAAAAAGGAGCGCGCGACAAAGCCACACTTGGGGCACGTAAAGACTGGTGCATACAAAAATTTGCATGAGTTCCGAAACGTAGTAGACAAGGCAGTAGGTGATGTCATCACGCTTGAAGGCTTTGTAAAAGGCGACAACGTGACTGTTTCTGGGATTTCGAAAGGTAAAGGATTCCAGGGAGTAGTGAAGCGTCATGGATTCCACGGAGGACCACGCTCACACGGACAGAAGCACTCAGAACGTGAACCAGGATCTATCGGTGGAGGTCTTCGTAATCGTGTTCCAAAAGGAATGCGCATGGGAGGACGTACTGGTGGAGACAGAATTACAGTAAAGAATCTTAAAATTGTTGGTGTCGATACGGCAAACAATCAATTACTTATTAAAGGGGCGATTCCAGGACGACGCGGGACGCTTGTAGAAATTGTCGCATAATATGGAAGCACAAGTATACAATCAAAAAGGAAAGTCAGTAGGAAGTATCGCACTTCCAGAATCAATATTCGGCCAAAAGTGGAATGCTGATTTGGTGCACCAAGTAGTGACTGCAATGCAAGCAAATGCTCGTACTCCGGTTGCGCACACAAAAACTCGTGGTGAAGTTTCAGGTACTGGAAAGAAGCCATGGAAGCAAAAGGGTACTGGTAAGGCTCGTCATGGATCACAGCGCTCTCCAATCTGGGTAGGTGGAGGTATTGCACACGGTCCTCGTAATGATAAGAGTTATGCTCAGAAAATTAACAAGAAGATGAAGACAAAAGCACTCTTTACTGTTCTTTCAGAAAAGGTAAAGAAAGGCCAAGTTCTTTTTGTTGATGAACTTTCATTTGCAAAAATCAAAACAAAAGATGCAGTTACCGTAATGGAATCTCTCAGTAAAGTTCCTGGATTTGAAAAGATGGGTGGTACAAAGAAAAAGAATACGTACCTTACTATTCCAGCAAAAACTGATGCAATCAATAAGAGTTTTGCAAACCTAAAGAGTGTGGAAGTGGACGAAGTTCGCAATATGAACCCGGTTGATGTTCTTGCATACCGCTACCTCGTTATTACTTGTCCTACAGAGAGCTTTGCTTTCCTTGGTGGGAAATTAGATAAACAGAAATAATTGTATGGCAACAACAAAAACAAAAAAGAATACAAAAGAAGTAGCAGAAGTGAAAGCAGTTGCTTCACCAATCAATCTTCGCATTACAGAGAAATCTGCACTTGCATCTGAGAAGGGTTCATACACATTCAACGTTCCAGTTGGAACAAACAAATCAGAAATCAGTAAAATGATTAAGGCGCAGTACAAGGTGACTCCAGTGAAAGTAAATATCACAAAGATTCAGCCAAAGACAAAAATGCGTCGTGGAAAATTGGGCACAAAGTCAGGTGGTACAAAAGCGGTCGTTTATTTGAAGAAAGGTGATAAGATAGAATTTGCATAATATGAAAACATACAAACCTACAACTCCATCTAAGCGTCATCAGACAACTGTATCATACCGTGGCGTGCTCACTGCAAGTAAGCCAGAAAAATCTCTTACTCGTGGATTCAAGCGCTCAGTAGGACGAAACAATCAAGGACGTATCACTACTCGCCACAAAGGGGGTGGTCACAAGCGTTCATATCGTCTCGTTGACTTCGTTTATGACAAGCATGATATTCCCGCAAAGGTAACGACTGTTGAATACGATCCAAACCGCAATGGTTTTATCGGTCTCGCAGTATATGCTGATGGTGAAAAGCGCTATGTGCTTCTTCCAAAAACAGTTACTCCAGGATCTACATTCATTACTTCAGAAAAAGCTCCGCTTACTCCAGGAAACCGTCTTCCGCTTAAAGTAATTCCAGTTGGAACATTTGTGTACAATGTGGAAATAAAGCCAGGCAATGGTGCAAAGCTCGTTCGTAGTGCTGGAGTGTTCGCACAAGTTGTGGCGAATGACAACGGATACACAAACGTAAAAATGCCATCAACAGAAGTTCGCAAGATCTCTGAAAATGCATGGGCAAGTATTGGTGAAGTTTCAAACTCTGAATATAAACTTCAGAACTTTGGAAAAGCAGGACGTTCACGCTGGAAGGGTATCCGCCCAACAGTTCGTGGATCTGCCATGAACCCAGTAGACCACCCATACGGAGGAGGTGAAGGTGCACAAGGACGTGGACTTCGCCGAGCGAAAACAAAGTGGGGTAAACCATCTGGAAAAGGTCAAAAGACTCGTACTCCAAAGAAATACTCAAACATGTTTATCGTTTCTCGCCGACGTGTTGGAAAGAACAAAAAAACAAAATAATTCTTCTCGAATTAAAAACAAAAGCACCCTATGGGTGCTTTTGTTTTTGGTGTATACTATTTTATATGAAAAAACTTTTGGGTAAAAAACGGTTTTCAGTTATTGCTCGAATAAAAAGTACTACTCATGCGCTCCGGGGATTATATATTACACTTGAAACACAACATAATGCATGGGTGCATTTGTGTGCCACAATCGTCGCAGTGTTTCTCGGTTTTTATTTAAATATTTCTTCTATGGAATGGATTGCAATTATCTTTGCAATTGGATTTGTTCTTGTTGCAGAGACGTTTAATACTGCGATGGAAATAGATATTGATTTAACTTCTCCGACGTATCATCCGTATGCTCGCGACACAAAAGACGTCGCTGCCGGCGCAGTGCTTATATCTGCAATTATTGCAGTGATTGTCGGAATACTTATTTTTGTTCCGAAGCTTGCATTAATGTACTCCATGCATTTTTAGGTTTGAGAACTACATTTCCTTTTTGCATGTCTTCTAGTACAGTAGGGTCTTCTTGGGTATATTCTAAAATATGCTTACGTACCAATGATATTACAGGGATTTGGCGGGTATGTTCACCAGTATATTCATAACTGTCTTCGGTGTGCGGAGAGCGATTGAGGAGCCCGAGAATTGCAATTACACGCCCACCATTTTTCTCAATGAGTTCAATCGTTTCTTTTGTGGTGGAGAAATTATTTAATACGTCTTCCATGATGACGACATTTTCTCCTTCCTTTAGCGCATGTCGCCCAAAAATTAATCGTGATTGTTCACGCATCGTTTCTGTTTTTAGTGCGAGTACTTCTTTTTCAGCACAGACATATCGTGTGCCCGAGGTAAGCGCAAGGAGTATTGCCGCAGCCACGCCACCCATTTGTGGCCCACAGACGACATTAAAAGAGGGAAGCCCTTTTTCTTTTTGAAGGAGTTCAAATTTATTTTTAAGTAATTTTGCAAAGTGTGAGAGTACCACAGGATATTCTTCAGCCTTTGAGAAGTTGGCATACACATCACCGATATATTGCTTTTTTACCCCAGTAGTGTCAGTGTATTTTCCTGCATAGCCGACAAGTGGACCAAGGCGTTTCCCCGTAGTGTCTTTTGGGCATTCATAATATCCTCCGACGGTCTTAAGGAGAGAGAGTG
>CAZTHH010000039.1:1167-4327 GCA_964613545.1 uncultured Candidatus Saccharibacteria bacterium | reverse complement strand
GTGGAGTTATTGCTCAAAATGTTGAACAATTTATTCCCGAAGCGGTAAATACTGGTGCGCTCGGACATAAGCAAGTAAGTCAAATGACGTTGCTTGTTACAACGATTAATGCAATCAAAGAACTTAATCTAAAGGTTGAAGGAATACAAAATTTTGATATTAATTCTAACTTTGTTTCATTAATAAAAACTTGGCTTTCTGATACTGCTAATGGAATTAATAAATTATTTGCAAAAGAAGTGCAGACAGATAAGCTTTGTGTAGGGCAGACTTGTGTGACCGAAGAACAGCTTAAGGCACTGCTGGATGCACAAAATATTTCTCCACAAGTAAGCACTCCAACACCGCCTACCGAAGATACTCCTTCTGCAGATGCTCCCACTTCAGATGAAGTACCTCCTGTCGTTACAACAGAAACACCAATAGAAGCACCAATAGAAACTTCTCCAGAAGTCTCAGAAGTTGCACCAACTCCAGAGGGAGCCGTAACAACTGAAAATACCCAGTAATATAAGGCTATTTTGGCCTAGTAGACCACAGAAAAATGCTCGCACTCTGTGAGTATTTTTGGTATAATTATTGAACTTATGGCAAAAGAAAAAGAAGAAAAAAAAGTTAAAAAAGCTGGTTCGTATGGGGCAGAAGATATTTCTGTGCTCGAAGGGCTTGAGCCGGTCCGCCGCCGCCCTGGTATGTATATTGGTTCTACTGGTGTAGACGGACTTCATCACCTTGTGTGGGAAATTTTTGATAACTCACGCGATGAAGCGATGGGAGGATTCTGTGATCGTATTGAAGTGGTGGTGCTTCCTGGAAATCGTATTCGTGTTGCCGATAACGGTCGTGGAATTCCTGTCGATGTACACAGTAAGACAAAAGTATCTGCACTTGAAACAGTTATGACCACGCTTCATGCGGGAGGAAAATTCGGTGGTGAAGGATATAAAGTTTCTGGAGGGCTTCACGGCGTGGGAGCATCTGTAGTGAATGCACTTTCTATTTATACACAAGCTATGGTGTATCGTGATGGCGGTAAATATGTTCAGGAATATTCTCAAGGAAAGAAAAAAGCTGCTGTAAAAAAGGTAAGTGTTTCAAAAGAGCATGGTACGATTATTACTTTCGAGCCTGATGTAGAAATTTTCAAAGATGGAAAGTTTGATTGGAATACGATTGTGAACCATCTTCGCCAGCAAGCATATCTCGTGAAAGGTCTCCGTATTCATATTATTGATGCGCGTGATATGGGTGAAGCAATTCTCACAAAGCAAAAAGCAAATTATGATGATGTCTTTTGGTTCTCTGAACTTGAACTTGAATTACCATCTACTACTTTCTATTTTGAAGGAGGGCTTGTATCACTGATTCGTCACTACAATAAATTACTTAAGCCAATTCACGAGACTATCTTTTATGTAGAAAAAGAAGAAGGGGAAGTCGGGGTGGAAATTGCACTGCAATATGTGGATGATTTCACTTCAAAGATCGTTCCATTTGCAAATAACATTTACAATCCAGAAGGAGGAACACACATTACTGGATTCAAGACTGCGCTTACTCGCGTATTAAATACTTATGGAAAGAAAAATAATTTGATTAAAGAAGCAGATGGTGGATTTACTGGAGATGACGTTTTGGAAGGTCTTGCTGTCGTCGTTTCGGTAAAGCTTCGTGAAATTCAATTTGAAGGTCAGACAAAAGCAAAATTAGGTAGTACTGAAGCGCAAGGTGCAACAGCGTCTGTCTTTGGTGATGCATTTACGAGCTTCCTCGAAGAAAACCCAGATCAAGCAAAAGCAATTATAAATAAATCACTTCTTGCGCTCCGTGCACGTAAAGCTGCAAAAGCTGCAAAGGATTCTATCTTGCGTAAAGGTGCGCTCGAAGGAATGACACTTCCTGGAAAATTGGCAGACTGTCAGGCAAAAGATGCTGAAAGTAGTGAAATATTTATTGTAGAGGGAGACTCTGCGGGTGGTACTGCAAAAATGGGACGTGACCGAAAGACGCAAGCGATTCTTCCCCTCCGTGGAAAAATCTTGAACGTCGAGCGTGCACGTCTTGATAGAATGCTCGGTTCTGAGCAGATTAAGAACCTCGTGATTGCGATGGGAACTTCAATCGGTGATACGTTTGATCTTACCAAAATGCGTTACCATAAAATAATTATCGCGACTGATGCCGACGTGGACGGTGCACACATTCGTACACTTATCCTTACACTTATGTATCGTTATTTCCGCCCAGTGCTTGATGCAGGGTACGTATACATTGCTCAACCTCCACTATTTAAAATAAAGAAGGGTAAAGAAATTTCATACGCATATTCTGATGAAGAACGCGATCAAATTCTTGGCAAAGATGCGGTCCGCCTCGAAGATTTGCTCGCTGAGTCTGCTGAAGGAGAAAATGCCGAAATCACCGAAGGAACTGAAGCACAGATGCAGGAGGAAGCTGATACAAAAGCAACTGCTGCCACAAAGAATGCAAAAATTCATATTCAGCGATATAAAGGTCTCGGAGAAATGAATGCCGAAGAATTGTGGGAAACGACAATGGATCCAGCTCGCCGAATTCTCAAGCAAGTAGCCGTGACTGATGCTGAAGAGGCAAATAAAGTATTTGATATGCTTATGGGAAGTGAAGTGCCTCCTCGCAAATCATTTATTACTTCTCATGCCAAAATGGCAAACTTGGATATCTAATTTATGCATCACAAAGAACAACGTGCCCGTTCATTAGCAAAGGCCCTCACGTATCGCCTCATGTCTATCTTTATTGATTACAGTGTGGTGTTTCTAATTACAAAAGAATACGAAACTTCACTCATTATCACACTCATTACTAATGCGATGAGTTTCCTCATGTATTTTATGCACGAGCGTGCATGGAATCGTGTAAAATGGGGCCGCCGCCTCACTGGCCAATTTTAAATAAATAAAAAAATAAAACCGCTCATTTGAGCGGTTTTATTTTTTAGATTTTTGTTTTTATTTCAGAAGAAATTTTTGAGATGAATTCAGGGAGAGGCATTTGGATTTTTTCGGTGCGAGTTTCGATAGTGAGGATTCCTGATTCCATTTCTTTGTCACCAATGACGATGATGTATGGAGTCTTGCCAGCTTTTGCGGCGTGAATTCTTTTACCAAGGCTATCTTTT
>CAZTHH010000039.1:0-1067 GCA_964613545.1 uncultured Candidatus Saccharibacteria bacterium | reverse complement strand
GTATGGAGTCTTGCCAGCTTTTGCGGCGTGAATTCTTTTACCAAGGCTATCTTTTTTATCAAAAACTTCTGTACGGATTTCTAATTCTTTTAATGATGCAAATATTTTGTTTGCATATTCATTATGTTTGTCTTCAAGCACTGGGATAATCGCCACTTGTGTAGGAGAGAGCCAGGCAGGGAATACTCCTGCTGTGTGTTCTATAAGAATAGACATGAATCTCTCTATTGAACCCATAATTGCTGCGTGAATCATAACAATCCGTTCTTTTTCACCTTTTTCATTTACACAATCAAGGTTAAATCGTTCGGGCATATTCATATCAAGCTGAATAGTCGCCACTTGCCACTCACGGCCGATTGCGTCATGTGCCATGAAATCTAATTTTGGACCGTAGAATGCAGCCTCGCCAATACCATCAAAAGTATCCGCTTTTTTTTCTTTTGCTATTTCGGTAAGCATATTTTCTGCGAATGCCCAGTTCTCTTTTCCACCAAGATATTTTTCTGGTGTTGCTGGGTCATGTTTTGAAATTCGAACTTTCAATTCAAAACCGAATGTTTTGTAAAAGTTTTCGATAATATCCCATACCTTTAGGAATTCTTCTTTTGCTTGTGTCATGCGACAAAATACGTGGGCATCATCTTGAGCAAAAGCACGCACACGGGATAGTCCTGAAAGTTCCCCTGACTGTTCATCTCGATAGCAAGTAGTAGTGTTTGCATAACGCTGGGGGAGCTCTTTGTAGCTCCACTGTTTGCGGGCATATATTTGAGTATGGTGAGGGCAATTCATGGGCTTCATCGCAAATTCATGTCCTTCACGGCTGATTATTCGGAATAGGTCATCTTTGTATTTATCCCAGTGCCCACTTTTTTCATATAAATCCTTTTTTGTAATATGTGGAATTTCAACTTTTTCGTACCCTTTAATATGACGGAGTTCCCATACATAGCTATCGAGTAAATTTCGCACCAATGTTCCTTTGGGTGTCCAAAGGGGAAGTCCTGGACCAACGAGTTCAGAGAAGGTAAATAAGTCTAACTCTATTCCAAGCTTTTTGTGGT
>CAZTHH010000038.1:2167-4373 GCA_964613545.1 uncultured Candidatus Saccharibacteria bacterium | reverse complement strand
TCCGTTAATATTTATTGAAATATTTCCAGACGGATTATATGATTGTGTAACGGTATTGTATCCAAAACTATTTGAAGTACCATATTCAAACCATGCATTAGTAAATCCTCCATTACCATTCACATACCCCGTAAGTACTGCAAGCGTATCAGTCACTCCTTGTGCACTGTAGGTTGTCGCCACTGGTGGATACATTGTACTGCCACCACCTGGCTTCGTGAATGGACCACCACTACCACCGCCAGTTCCATTACCAGTTCCATATGTTGAAAACGTATATTGATTACCATAGACAGGGGTATTATTTACATCACGGCCAACAACCTGATAACAATAGGTAGTATTTGGTGCTAAATTATTTATTACCGCGGAAATATTTGCATACCCAGAAGTTGATTGCGTACTAAAACGAGTTCCATTATTTCCACATTGAAATTCAATCCACGCAGTCGTCGCGTATCCATTTCCATTTACTGATCCTTGCAGTGTGGCTGTTGTTGCAGATACATTTGTCGGCGCATTCGTAATGAGTGTCGGGGACTGATATCCATTCCCCCCATTAGTTACTACTACCGTAAAATTCATTACGGCAGTAGTATTCCCTGTTGCGGTAAGTGTATAGGTAGTCGTTGCATTTGGAGTAACGACCAAAGACCCTGAAGTACTTACATTTCCATACGGATTGATACTTGCTGTCGTACAATTTGAAGTATTCCAATTTAATGTTGCTGAATTCCCTTTTACGATCGTCTGCAAGCTCGAAGAGAAATTTGAAATCGTACAAGATTGAGATGTCTGGTTTACTGTCACCGTAAGTGATTTTGTATCTGTTGTTCCAGAAACTGAATCTGTTGCACTTAACGTATATGTTGTCGTGAGTACTGGAGTCACTATTTTTGTTCCATTTGTGGATACACCAACAGAAGATACTTGCACCGAAGCACTCGACAACACAGCTCCCGTACAATTTGTACTTGCCCAATCGAGAGTAACCGCAGTTCCTTTATTTACAGAAAGCGCACTGGCTGAGAAATTTGATAGTACACACGCAGTAGGAGTACTGGCAGTTGTTGTAAAATTAAGTGTTGAGGTTGCCTTTGTGGTTCCACCAATACTTTTTGCAACTGCACGAAAATAATATTTTGTATTTGCAACAAGACCAGAAATTGTATCACTTGCAGTTCCAGATACGGCTCCTTGAGTAATAGCAGTAGTCTTCTTTGTGTTTACCAAGTTGGCATTGGTAGAATATTCAAACCATGTATCTACCGCAGAACCATTTCCATTAAAAGAAGCATTGAGAGTTGCATCGTTGGTAGTAATATTTGTTGCTGGAGTGGTTATCACTGTTGGAGCTTTGTATGGCAACGTAGTAAATGTAAGCAATGAACTAAATCCAGTACCATTAGCATTAATTCCATAACTTCTAAAATAATACACAGTGTTCGGAATCAAATTAGTTACTGTTGCTGAAAAAGAACCGTTAAGTAAATTACCCATCGATTGGTGAGTAGTTGAAAACCCTGGGATTGGAGTTGGCCCATAATCAAACCACACATCAGTAAGTGGCACTTTGGCAGTAAAAAACCCAGTCAGATCTGCCTGTGTTTGAGTAATATTTGAAGCACCATTCGCAATCATGGTAGGACCAGCTGCAAAAGCACTATGCGCAGAGAACAATCCTGCTGATAGGACTATGCCGAAAACAATTAGTTTTTGTATTATTTTATTCATATAGATTATTATATATTATTTACTTTTATATCGTAAATACATTATATAATGAGAGCGTATTTTGTCAATATATATCATTGACTTTTTCATATAAATGTGCTAATATTAGAGCAAAATATATACATTGACATCATGACAAAAAAAATCAAAACCACTGCGATGCTACTAGGAGTAGTATTGTTCAGTCTTTTCGCTTTCGAAGCGAAATCTCAAAACGTAATGATCGACACCGCTTTCGGAGGACAGCTCTATGCTGTACTTCAAGGTAAAGTAATCGTAAAACCAAATGACACAGTTATGGTATACAAAGAATGGGCATACAGTTCATCTTTTACAACACCATACAGCACATTTACTAAAACATTCACCAATGATTCCATTGGTGGCGGTGACACACTCACACTACAGGATACAATTTATTTTTCCACTAATGGAAATTATTTTGTACGGTATGCGACAACAAAAGACACGA
>CAZTHH010000038.1:0-2157 GCA_964613545.1 uncultured Candidatus Saccharibacteria bacterium | reverse complement strand
CAAAAACCTTCATTAACGATTCCGTTGGAGGAGCAGACACGTTGTACTTACAAGATACCATTTGGTTTTCAACCAGTGGGCAATATTTTGTACGCTACTTAACTACAACAGACAGCACAGGAGGAATTCCAGTACTTGTATCAAAAGTATGGGTAGCACCCACACTTACACTAGGCAAGGCATACCCTACCAGCGATGGTGGAGTGCAACCAATTAGCTATAATTGCGGTAATACTACTGCGACACTCATTGTTTGGGAATCACCCGGTGATTCGATTCTAAGGTATCCATACAACACACAGACATTTTCTTTAACTGGGGCTGGAACTATGAACATCGTATTTGATGGCAAACCATCACAATCTTTATTCTCATTTCAGTTCAGATTAAAAAATTCTGTCGACAGTGTGACGTCTGGTGTAAAGTATTTAACCGTATTACCTTCTGCTAGTCCTGCATGGATCAGCAATATTGATACAGTAAATACAACACAAGATAGTATCTCTGCTCACACAGAGGTAATCACTAATGGTGATACCACGAGAGTAGTACTCTATTTAAAAAAACACCTCAGTAAAAATTTTACTGACAGTGTGGTAAGTATTATTGCTGGACAAGGTGGAGTAAACTCTGTTTGGTCTCGTATTGGAAACTTAAAACCCAATACTGACTATGACATTTGTGTTTGTGCCACTAATTCTCTCGGTGGAAAATGCTCAGATACTATTGCGGTATCGACCTTGAGCATTCCACTCAAACTTACCGTAACCGTAGACACACTCTACCCTATCAACAGCACCACAGAACGCGTCACCTTTAAAGTGACTAGTCCTGATAGTGCATGGGTTGGGGCACAGCTAACGATTATGTCTGATCTAAAATTCAACAATCCAATTTCTTCACCGAATTTGGTAAAAGTTGGACCAGGGGTAACACTCCTTGATTTTGATTTCACGGGGCTTTATGTAGGAGAGAAATTACGTACTGCAGGCTATGCATTTAATTTCACTAGTACAAACATTGTACCGGTGGATTCAGGAGTACCATTTGTGTTTGGGATACCAAAACCTAAAATTGTGTATTTATTTGCGAGTAAACCTAAAATTAAATTAGGTGAAAGTGTAAGTATTTGGTTTAAATCAACCAATGCTGATGATGCAACACTCGTAGATCAAAACAGTTGGAATATGAATTACTTAAATGCGTCAGATTCAATAGTACTGTCACCTACAGTGACTACAACTTATCTACTGTATATAGATAACTATCAATTTGGTACTGTGGACACTATGAGTATCACGATTGAAGTAGTACGACCAAAAGCACAGATTAAAAGCTTTACCGCGAGTAAAGATACAATCATGAATGGCGGAAGTACGACACTTACATGGACTACTGATTACGCTATTAACGTGAATCTCAGTACGTTTGGATCAGTTCCGGCAAATGGATATCAGATAGTGTCACCAAATGTCACAACTACATATCTCCTCACCGCGACTGATGTAAATGGTATTAATGATACTATAAGCATTACTATTGTAGTTTTATATCCAACAGGGATTGAGACACTCGATGAATCAAGTATTTCAGTGTATCCAAATCCGACAAGTGAATTTTTTGTCATTAGTTCTCCATTAAATCTATATGTGGAAGTATATAGATTAGATGGAGAAAAAGTTCTTCAAGCAAAAACCAATACTCAAACAGACGTATCTTCGCTACCAAGCGGAATATATCTCATAAAGATTGGTGAAAAAATTACAAAACTTGTAGTCACACACTAGTTTCTACATTTAACTATCAAAACACACCGATTCTAGAAATAGATAGGTGTGTTTTTTTACGCCTCTATAAAAACAGGCAAACAAAAAGCACCCACGTGGGTGCTTTTTGTTTAATTTCTGTAAATAAGATGACATTAAATATTCTTTCTTTTGTTCCGTTCTACCGTTTCAACACGAAGTTGAAACTATTGTTTTTGTCTTTCCAAAATGTCATATGTTTTTAGGACAACATCATTGTCCATTATGTGCTCAATTGAGGCACATAATATCGCCTTTTTACTCTATTGGTTTTATAAATAAATCCAATAGAGCTTTGTTTCAAATTGAATTATTCCACGACCAGCTTCCGCTAGCCGTGCCTTGTTACGAC
>CAZTHH010000037.1:0-4518 GCA_964613545.1 uncultured Candidatus Saccharibacteria bacterium | reverse complement strand
AAAAAGAAAACACACACAAACAAAAAAAGAGCCCCTTCGTGATTACGGAGAAAGGGCTCTTTCTTTTTTTCTACTATTATTCTTTTCCTTCAAGGAATGCAAACACTTTTTCATTCGTGAGCATTGTCTCTACATAGACTGATGCACGGACGCGATCTGCATCTTTGTACATATTCATGATTGCATCGGTTTCCTGTTCTATTTCTTCTTTACTTGGTTTGATATTTTCCTTTTCAGAAATAGTGTGCACAATCATCTGAAGCTTTGCACGCTTTTCTGCTTCATCTTTCCATTCTGCGCGAAGATCTGCTTCAGTCTTATTGATCTGTTTTAGATAGTCCTCCATCTTGAATCCCATGCCAGTCATATCGGCTTCTAATTTATAAAGCATTTTATCTGTTTCACTACTGATGAGAATATCTGGAATTTCGCCCTTTGTGTCTTTGATAATTGCTTCCACGATTGCAAGGCGCTTTTTGTCACCGGCAACCATTTCTTTTTCTTTCTTTATATTTTCACGGATTTTACTAGTGAACGCATCAATATTTTCAAAATCACCAAAGCTTTTTGCAAATGCATCATCAAATACCGGGAGTTCCTCTTCGGTAAATTCATGCTTACTATGATCGTGCTCTTCACCATCCTGGTGCTCGTGCGGAGGCATGTTTTGCTCAGCACGCATTTTACGGAGGTCCGCAATGACTTTTGTGACTTCTGCTTCTTCCACTACCACCTCTTCGTTATATTCTTTTTTACCACCTTCTTCTTGTGCGATCTTTTTATAGTCAGGAAGTGCCAGCTCTGGAAGGACCGCAGTCTTTATTTTAAATTCTAAATCATTTCCTTTTGCTATTTTAAGAATAGTGATTTCTGGGCGACCGATTGCGTCAATTTTGTTCTCTTCAAGAATTTTTGGATATGCATCATAGATAGCAGCTTCTGCCATTTCTTCAAGGAGCATCATTTCGGGCATATTTTGCTTAAGAATGTCTTTTGGAGCATGACCTTTGCGGAAGCCAGGGATTTCCATACGCTCACCCATGCGAGTGATGGCCTTGTCTTCATATGAAGCGAATATAGCAGATTCGATTCCACTCTCGATTTCCACCATACTTTTTTCTAATTTATTGATTGTTGTTTTTATCATAGTCTCCATAGTCTATACGGGAGAAGGCTTTTTGTCAAAAGAGACAAAATAAAACACCCGACAATGGGTGTTTTATTTTAGTACTTATTATTGAGAGATAGCATCAAGCTGAGTGTCATTCAAATCTTTTTCAATTGAATCTATTTCGTCTGAATCACTTTGACTTTTGAGTAATTCAGTCGCTCCGTCGATAGGATTATCGATTTGGTTTTGAAGTTCGGCATTCTTTTGTGCTTGCTCGTAATTAAGCTTAGTGGCTTTAATGAGAAATCCTCCACCAATTAGTAAAACAAGAACAATAATGACTGAGCCGATGAGTGCACCCTTTGATTCTTTTTTGTGTTGTGTGTCCATATATGTAACGCAATGCGTATTAGTGATTAATTTACTGCTTCTACTTTTTTAGTTGTTTTAAGTGTTGGGAGGGTCCCTTGAAGTGCTTTATGTGCATTTTTTAGTAATTGCTCTGTTTGTTTTGCGAGTGTCTTTATTTGTTCTTTTTGTGCAATTACTTCTTCTGCTGTTGCGGTAGGTGATACCGTTGCAAGTGTTTTTATTGTAGTAATATTTTCATTTGCTTTTGTGATCGCAGTTTGTGCGGTGACAACGAGCTCAGATGCTTTGGTCGTATCTGTCCCTGTTGCTTTTACTTTTTCGATACGAGAGGTGATTCTTTGACTAAGAACCCCAAGACGTTCTACTGCTGCTGATAGGCGATTTACAATTAATTTTGTTCGCATATCGATTGCATTCGTCTGCTTTTCTTTTCTTGTATCTTCTCTTTCGTCTTTACGATCCTCACGTTCTTTTTCCATTTCAGACTTTTTTTGTTCTCGCATTTCTTTTGCCTCTTTCTTTAGTCCTTCTACCTCTGTGTGCCTATCTTCACGCACCTTTTTTATTTCAGCTTTTACAGATTCTCTTGTTTTTACTTGAGTTGTTGTAGTTTCTTCTGCAAATACATTTCCTCCTACAAAGACAAGAGAAAGCATCGCACCACTTAAAAATAATTTTTGATTTAATTTCATATACTATAATATTGTTAATTAATAACATGTGAATCGCTCCACTCGTATAAGTATAACAGAAAACACATTGCAAAGGGCAATGTGTTTTCTGGGGATTAGATTGTATATTTTAGTCTAATTTTGGCGCGTATTCTTTATTGTATTTTTCTGAACATTCATGGAGCACTTTTACAGCTTCTTCGGGTCCATAAAATGTTTCTACGACTCCTGTTCCTGGCTTTTTTAATGCTTTTACATTTTCCCAGAAATATTTTGTCTGTGTTTTGAAGTATTCTCCAAGATCTTCTACTGTTTTGATGTGGTCTGAGCGACGGTCATCATTTAATACTGCAATAATTTTGTCATCAACTTCCCCTCCATCGATAAATTTCATCACACCAATCACACGAGCTTCTACGAGAGAGCCTGGCACAAGCGGTTCTGTAATGTTTACAATTTCTACATCAAGCGGATCACCATCATAATCCCATGTCATTGGGATTGCTCCGTAAGTAAATGGGTATGCAAGTGATGAATAACCAACACGATCAAGTTTGAGCTGACCACTTTCAGTAATCATTTCATATTTATTGATACTGCCTGCAGATACTTCAATAATGACATTGATTACTCCTTTTGCTTCATCAGTAAATGGAGGTAATACATGAAGTAGGTTATACATGAACTTACTTGGTTTTTGATTTATGTTTGCCATATAGTTATTATTTAATGACTAATTATAGTTCTTCTATCGTATCATCTTCTCCGAGGGAAATTGATTCATCTGCTACTACTTCGCTACTTGCAACACCTTTGATGTCGATTCTCCATCCAGTAAGTTTTGCAGCGAGGCGTACATTTTGTCCACCTTTACCGATTGCGAGGGAGAGCTGATCTTCAGCTACTTCCACGAGGGCTTTGTGTTCTTCCTCATTTACTTCAATATCGATTACTTTTGCTGGAGAAAGCGCACTTGCGACGTATGTCGTAGGATCCTCAGACCATGGAATAATATCAATTTTTTCACCGCCGAGCTCACTCATCACTGTCGTAACACGTACTCCTTTTTGTCCGACACAAGAACCAACTGGATCAATGTGATCATCGTTTGAATATACTGCAATCTTTGAACGAGAGCCGGCTTCACGTGCAATACTCTTTATTTCTACAACCCCAGAAAGGATTTCTGGTGCTTCGAGCTTGAAGAGCCCCTCGATAAATGAAGGATGTGTACGAGAGAGTTTGAGATTTACTCCACGTGGAGTTTCTTCCACTGCATAGAGGTATGCACGGATTCTTTCGCCACGTTTGTAGAATTCCCCAGGGATTTGTTCTTCTTGAGGCATTATACCTGTCGCACGGTTAAATTCGATGTATACAACTCCACGCTCTGCTTTCTGTACAAATCCATTGACGATTTCACCTTCTTTTGTACCGTATTCATCAAGGATTGCAGTACGTTCTGCTTCACGAATTTTTTGAATAATTACTTGCTTTGCAGTCTGTGCCGCAATGCGGCCGTAATCTTCCTTGTTTTCAAGAGGAAATATGATTTCTTCTTCGAGAACTACATCGCTTTTAATCTTACGAGCATCTTCTATCATGATGTGGTGTTCTTCGTTAAAGCGGACGCGCTCATCGCCTTCTTCGATTTCAGCTTCTTCTTCTCCCTCTTCGAGGATTTCTGGCATTCGAACGAGTGTTTCATCCACGACGATTTTTACTTGAGAGAATTCTGTTTCACCTGTTTCTTGGTTGAAGGTAGCACGAACAATCTGGCCTTTTTTACCGTAATCTTTCTTGTAGGCAGCAGCGAGTGCTTGCTCAATAGCTTCAAATATTTTTTCTTTTGGGATCTTTCGCTCTTGTTCTAATTGTTCAAGGGCAGACCGCATTGTTTTAAGGTCTAACATTTTATTTAGTTGTTATTTAATTTTGCTAAAAAATATAGTCCGGCTTCGAGGCGGACTAGTATTCACATACTACTGTATTTTATCTTTTAGGTCAAATATAGTACAATAATTGTATGGATACTCTTTCTCATGCTTCGCAACCTGTTTCAAAAAAGAAATTTATTTTTCTCGGTATTATTATTGTGGGAATTCTTGGTCTTTGCGCATATTTTTTATATAAAAAACAACAGACTCCTGCAATAAATAGCATTCATGTGTTTACTGAAGAAGAGCGACTCGATACTTTAAAAGGATTGCATACTCCTCCGCCAGCTGACGGCTCTGTTCTCTTAACCGAAGAAGAAAAATTAAAAATTTTAGATGATCTTTCACATAAAAAGCCGCAAGCGATAGACAAGACTGCGCGCCCATTATCAGACAGTGAGCGTGAGGCGCTTATGAATTCTGTAGG
>CAZTHH010000036.1:1471-4572 GCA_964613545.1 uncultured Candidatus Saccharibacteria bacterium | reverse complement strand
ATGATACGGCTTGAGGGGTGTAAGTATGTTGATGAAGTGATTGTCTACAACACAGAAAAAGAATTGTATGAATTGCTCAAAAATTTAAATCCCGATGTGCGTTTTATTGGAGCAGATTGGGAAGGGAAGTCCTTTACTGGTGACGATCTCCCCATCAAGGTAATCTTTAACTCCCGCGAACACAACTACTCCTCCACCAACCTCCGAAAACGAATCACAAATACAAATTAAATCCCATAATCAGGTGTTGGACACCTGATTATTCACAGAAAAATGTGTAGAGTTTATAAATAATTTAAAATCAATTTGAAATAATAAATCAGGTGTCCAACACCTGATTATGAGAAAACATCCTTTAATTACAAATCAGTATTATCATATCTATAATAGAGGTGTGGACAAGAGAGATATCTTTATGGATAAGAAAGATCTCGAGCGTTTTGTTTTAAGCGTCAAGGAATTTAACATATCTAAACCAACCGGTAGCCTAAGAGAAGTGGAACAGCATAAATCAGGTGTCCAACACCTGATTTATGCCAAAGAAGAAAACCCGCTCGTCGCTATTGTTTGTTATTGCTTTAATCCGAATCATTTTCATTTTATTTTAAAACAGGAAGCAGAAAATGGAATCTCGGAATTTCTAAAACGATTACTCGGTGGATATACAAATTACTTTAATAAAGTACACAAAAGATCTGGGGCGTTGTTTCAAGGAAGATTTAAATCACATTTAATAAATAGTGAGGAATACATACTAAAAATTCGTCCGTATGTAAATATAAACTATCAAATTCATGAGATTCCAAAAGAAAAGCGCCATCTAATAATGGCTAGTGATAAAGAATATGACAATATGAAATTTGATTTAGTTTCAGAAAAAGAAGCTGAGGAATTGTTATCCTTTTATGGAGATAGCCAAAACTTTAAAAATGAATGCTTAAAAGTTGCAGATATTATTCGTGAGGAAAGAGGGAACACTAAGTTAGATGAAGAGGATCCATTACCATAAATCAGGTGTCCAACACCTGATTATTTTGGGTTATCCCCATTTGTACTGTGCAGTTTATAAAAAATTTAAATGCATCATGACACACTGTAAGCATATTAAATAATTACTAACTCTTGTTGGTTGTATTATATGCATACATACAAAATTGTTCTTTTGTTTGCTTGTTTGATTTTATTTTCTCCTTTTTCCAATGTGTCTGCACTTACTGAAGTGACGGATGATATAATAGCTGATATCACTTGGACCAAAGCAAATAGTCCGTATGTGGTAAAAAATTCTGTGGATGTTTTAAATAATGTGACACTGACGATAGACCCAGGAGTGGTGGTCAAGTTTGAGCAAGGTGTGTCTCTGGGTGTATCTGGAAATCTTATTAGTTCAGGTACAGCGTCTAAATCGATTACATTTACCTCAATAAAAGATGATAGTGTGGGTGGCGATACGAATGGAGACGGTAGTGATAGTGCACCAGCGTACAAGGACTGGCGAGAAATTTATCTAGAATCACAGAGTACTATTACTTTTTCTTATACGAATTTTAAATATTCTACTTACACGATAACTGCGTATGATACTGATGTAAGTTTTTCAAACATAAAATGTTTGTATGTGGATTCTTGTGCTACGTTATATAGTAATAGCCACCTTGCTTCTACGGGAAGTGTGTTTTCAAATATCTACAAAGAAGCAATAAGCGTTTTTAATAATAGTTCTGCAAGTATAACAAATGGAACCTTTTCTGACTTTTATGAAAATGGAGCGCCATTTTCTGCATCTATTTTTACTGTTTTTAATAATAGCTCACTTACACTTACGAACCCTACTATTTCTGATTTTTATGATATTGGCGATTTAGTTACTGTGTTCAACAATAGTACGGCTACTCTTTCTAAAGGAAGTATCGATTTTGCTGGAGGAGGAGATGCCTTTTATGTATTTAATGATTCAAAATTAAATATAAGTGAAATAAATATAGCAGGGGGAGATGGTAATGGGATAACGATGTTTAATAATGCTGAAGTTACTTTGTCTAAAGTAAAAATTAGTGGATTTAGCTTGGTAGGTGTGGACGACTATGGGTCCAGAGCAGAAGATGGGTATGATGCAGACGTTTTAAATTTTAGTGATGTGGAAATTTCTGGGAATGATATAGGGATGGGTGTGAGTACTGGGTTAAATTATACAGGTACAAATGTAAGTGTCATGAATAATACTACATACGGTGCTCTACTTTATTCAAGTTCTGGAACGGTGTCTTTACCAAATGTATGGTGGGGTAATGAAAGTGGTCCATATAATCCGAATTCTAATCCTGATGGCACGGGAAATGCTATTTCTGATGGTATTAGTGCTACTCCATATACAATAGAAGATCCAACTGTTCCGAATATATATTATGCAAAGATTACAAATATTCCTGGTGATGTGGCGAATTTGTATGAATCACCAAGTACCAGTAGTACCTTAGTAAAAACATTGCCAAATGATTGGGTTGTGAAAGTGGTAGGTAAAAAAGATGCAAACAATCAAGCGATGGTTGCGAACGGTTACAATTGGTATAAAGTAGAGGACCCGACAGATACTACGACGCATTATATGATTTCTGGGGCAGGTACGAACCAAATATATCTTCCATATGACAAGACAAAACAAACAGAGTATGAAAATAAATCGGTTGATAATTTGAGTGGAAATAATAAGAAAGACGAACGACGGCAAACCTTCCTGGATGTACTAGATCATTATTATAACAACACAGATAGTGTGAAATCTTTGTATAGTGGAAGTGATACTACAGATATAAAAATCTTAAAAAATGGAGGTTTTGCTAAAGAAATTATTTTAGCGATGGCGGCACAAGAAATAGGATATAGTAAATTCAATAATGAAATTGTAAGTTACGATTATGGGCATGGAATGATGCAAGTGACGATGGATGCGTATGCACATGAAAATCCCGATAATATAAAATATTACGGATATGATAAAAATGGAGATGATCCTAGGGGGGAATATAGTAAGGTGGTTTTATTTAAATGTACAGAAGAAAATTCTGATCAATATAAAAAGTGTTATGAAAATACAGATAGTT
>CAZTHH010000036.1:0-1371 GCA_964613545.1 uncultured Candidatus Saccharibacteria bacterium | reverse complement strand
TGGTTTTACAATGGGATGTCTTTTAATTCGAAGCAAACATACATGAAAGATATTTCTGAACAGTTAAAAAAGTTGAATAAAACTTTCCCTGGGTATAGCTATGCGAATACTGATAACTTAATAGAAAAGTTAGAAATTGCTAATAGGCATCGCCTCGAAATTAAACAGCATAGCCCTGTGGAAATGCGTGTAAAAGATTCGAATGGAAATACTGTTGTAGGGATGATAAATGGGCAAATTACAGAAGCAAAAGACAATGTGTCGTATGATGAAGATTTAGAACGAGCGGTGATATTCTTCCCAGAAAGTACTTATACATACGAGGTTGTGGGGGATTCCACTATATCAAATGGTGGAACATATGGGCTCGATATAAATACTTACAGTGGTAGTGATACGCCAGTTACTTTCAATGCGGTAGATATTCCTATTATCACCGGAGAAATTCATACATTTAGTGTGGATAATACAAAGCTTGCACATGGAGATACCGATGCAGTGACTATAAAGGTAGATGCAAATGGTGATGGAACTTCAGAAAAAACTATTACCACTGGAGCGACACTGGATGACCTGGAAGCTCCAAAAATAGACACCAGTAAATTAGAAAATACATATATTCTAGGTACCAAACTCAATATAAAAGATTTTGTTACGGATAATCAAGATAAAACAAAAAATCTGACAGTTACTGCAAAGTGGGGTAGTGAAAGTTTGGAAGTGAAAAATAATAAAATATTACTTTCTAAGTTTGGTACAGGAGCACTAGAAATTAAAGCGACTGATAGTTTGGGAAATAGTAGTACCGCTACAAAATCTATTATTACAAACTATACATTTAAAGGTTTTAAATCCCCATTGGAAACAAAAGAATACAAAGTGAACAAACAGCTTCAGGTCAGATTTAGGTTGGGATCACTTAATAGTACAGCAATACCGCTTCAGCATCCGACGCTAAAAATTACCCGTATCGGTGATGGATATAGTGCGAATATAAATCCGAATACCTTTAATGAAGATGGTGATTGCGATGCTGATGATGAATGTTTTACCAACCACCACAATAGGTATATTTTTACCTTGCCGAAAAATAAACTTTCAGTAGGACAATGGAAGGTGGAGGTAGGGCTGGATGATGGCACTACACATACTACTAATCTAACTATGGTACAATAAATATATGAGAAAAAGCTTTTTAATTATTGTTTTATTATTGGCAATAGTTTTCAGTGTTTACTATTTTGTTAAAGTAAACAAGACGACAGAAATTCCAGCAGATACGAAACAAATTTCTACCCAATGGGAAGATGTAAAATTAGAAACTGCTACAAAGGAAGTGAGAATAGGAGAAATGGTGTTTAATGTGCCAAA
>CAZTHH010000035.1:0-4584 GCA_964613545.1 uncultured Candidatus Saccharibacteria bacterium | reverse complement strand
TTCAAATAATTGAAGTGCATTGTTATCGCTCCATGCAGTACCTGCATCAACGAATATTAAATACTATGCAGATATTGTAGAGAAAAAGTTTATTCTCAGAAATATTATTGAAGCCGGTGGAGATATTTCAGAGCTCGGGTTTAAAGAAGATACAGAAAATGTGTATGAAGTCCTTGATCAAGCAGAAAAGCGCATGATGGGGCTGGCAAATCCTGCCCGTGGTAAAGCGTATGAGAATTTAAAAGATACTCTTCCAGAAGCGTGGGAGCGTTTGGAGCGCTTGCATGCGACTCGTGGAGAACTCCGTGGGGTGCCGACAGGCTTTACCGAGCTTGATGGCTATCTCGCTGGACTTCAAAAATCAGATCTGATCATTCTCGCAGCACGTCCAAGTATGGGTAAGACCACACTTGCGCTTGATATTGCTCGCCAAAGTGCAACTAAGCACAATATTCCGACGATTATTTTCTCTTTGGAAATGAGTTCACAGCAATTAGTTGATAGAATGCTTGCAGCTGAAGCTCGAGTGAATGCGTGGAATCTCCGTACGGGTAATCTCTCTGCGGAAAGTGAATTTTCAAAAATTCGTGATTCGCTGGATCGCCTTGCAAAAGCACCAATTTTTATTGATGATCAAGCAGCGAACTCTATTGTAAAAATGCGTTCTGTGTGCCGAAGAATTAAAGCTGAGCATGGATTAGGACTCATTATTGTGGACTACCTCCAATTAATGTCTACCTCAAAAAATCATGATTCCATGGTGAATCAAGTGACTGAAATTTCTCACGCACTCAAAGGACTCGCAAAGGAATTTGATGTGCCGGTGATTGCACTTTCACAGCTTTCTCGTAATGTGGAGCAACGTGGCGGGCGCCCTCGCCTTTCAGACCTTCGTGATTCAGGTAGTATTGAGCAAGACGCCGATGTCGTGATGTTTATTCATCGTGAAGACAAAGGAAAAGATGAAAGTGAAAAAACAAATATCGCCGAAATTCTGATTGAAAAGCACCGTAATGGACCGACAGGTAAAGTGGACCTATACTTTGATGAAAAGATGACGACATTTACCAATATTGAAAAAGGTGGAGGCTATGACACCTTTGCCCCGACCAATAAAAAAGAAAGTGCACTCGATCAATTTTAGTTATGGACCCGATAACATTACTCGCAGATAAATTTAAAGAATTCCCCGGAATTGGTGAACGCCAAGCAAAGCGTTTTGTGTATTTCTTATTACACAAGAATCCAATGTATACAAAGTCGCTCGGTGAAGCAATCCTTGCAATTAAAAATGAAATTACTGAATGCCCATCATGTTTTGTGCTTTTTCAATCAAATAAAAGCGACAGTAAATTGTGTACGGTGTGTAGTAATCCAAAAACCGATCAAAGTATGCTTCTGGTGGTAGAAAAAGATGCGGATATTGAAAGTATCAAACGAAGTAAAACTTATACTGGAATGTATTTTATTCTTGGTGGGCTCGTGCCGATTGTCACAAAGGAAACTCCAACTTTTGTCCGTACAAATGAGTTACAGCGTGTAGTAGAACAGCGCATAAAAAGTGGTGTATTAAAAGAAGTGATCCTTGCTTTTTCACTTAATCCGCATGGCGAGCATACTGATATGTATATGAAAGAATTACTCACGCCGTATATCACCTCTTCGGCTATTAAAGTAGCAAGCCTCGGACGAGGGCTCTCTACCGGTACCGAACTTGAATATTCTGATTCTGAAACAATCAAAAATGCGTTATTAAATAGAAATTAAAAAAAACTGCTACCCGAAGATAGCAGTTTTTTTAATGTTTGTTTCAGTATTACTTGTTGAATTCATACTGAAAACCAAAGAGTGGATTCCACTTGGCTGGATGGCCATTATGGATTCCCCACTGTGCAGCTCCCAAGAAAGCAATTAGGGGGTAGTTGTGATGTTTTAATCCAGCTTGGATCTGCACCACATCTTGTCCATTGCGAATACGTCCCCATCCCTGAAGAACCAAATCTGTTTTTTTGAACAGCGGTATTGGTTCTGTCATAATGAAAAAATTCAATTCTGGTTTGTATCGGCGTTCTTCTGCCGTCCCCATAAATATGTAGTGTATCCCGATACTGGCGTACACAAAATATTCTTTGAATTTTTTAAAGTCTTGAAGATGCGTTTTAAAGCCTACACCTCCATAATGGAGTTTGGGATTTTCAATATCTGTGCAGAAATCCACACTGGCATAAACAGGGGTTTTCGCAAGTTTTACATCGTAAAACTTCCAAAATTCGTAAGTATTTGAAGAAATATTATATTCTTCAATACCTCCGAACCTCATTGTTGTAGTGCCTTGGTATTCAAAAATACCGGTGAGATTTGTAAGCAAGATATCTTTTCCTGCAAGGCCTTCCCACTCCAAAACTATTTGTTTTAGTTTAGTTCGAGGAGCAAGATTTTGCCCTTTGGTTTTTGTTGTGATGTGCAGTAAAGCACAAAAAGTGAGTAATACTACTCTACGGCGGTTGGAGGTAAAATTTCTGGTCATGCGGGTATTTATTATTTGAGTTATTATTTGGTTTTTCAGAATCTGACAAAATTTCAGATCTAGTAAAACCAAATAATAACTTGACTTTTTGTATCTTTTGTTTGATAGTATTATATCACACTATAAATAAAAAGCAAGCTTTTTGGCTTGCTTTTTATTATTCCCTTTAAAACCTTTATTTTATAGCTGAAATTTTTACTTCTGCGAATGGCTGGCGGTGACCGTTTGATTTAAGGTAACGGCTCTTTTGCTTGAATTTTACCACCTTGATAGTCTTGCCTTTGCCTGCTTTCTGAAAGAGTGCTTCTACCTTTGCATTTGCAATGTATGGTGCACCGATAGTAGTGTCTTTGCCATTGTCTACAAGGAGTACTTTATCAAAAGTAACCTTATCTCCCATAGCAAATTCCCCTGCTAGTTTTTCTATCTTTAAAGTGTCGCCAACTGCGACTTTATATTGCTTTCCGCCTGTTTCTATTACTGCAAATTCCATAGACCCTATAATACACAAAGAGCGTTAAAAATGCAAGGGGTATTGGGGCTCTTTCTTTTATTGTGTATACTATGGAGTATATGGCACTTATATTACATAATTCCCTCTCTCGAGAGGACGAGGTATTTACCCCTCAAAATCCCAAAGAAGTGACACTCTATACCTGTGGCCCTACCGTCTACAATTACCCTCATATTGGTAACTACCGCGCGTATATTTTTGCTGATATTCTAAAGCGGACACTTATATACTCCGGATATAATGTAAATCATATAATGAATATCACTGATATTGATGACAAGACGATCCGTGATTCACAAAAAGAAGGTAAAACACTCAAAGAATTTACCGAGTTTTATACCGAAGAATTCATGAAGGATGTGGATACCCTCCATATACTTCGTGCGGGGAAATACACCAAAGCAACTGAATATGTAAATGAAATGGTGGAAATGATTGAAACACTGATAGAAAAAGGTCATGCATATAAGAGCGATGACGGGAGTGTATACTTCAATATCAAAAGTTTTCCTGAGTATGGAAAGCTCACACATCTTAAATTGGACGCACTAGAGGAAAATGCTGGTGGCCGTATCAAAAAAGATGAATATGATAAAGACAATGCTCAAGACTTTGCTTTGTGGAAAGCATGGGATGAGACCGATGGTGATGTCTTTTGGGAAACGAGTCTTGGTAAGGGTCGCCCGGGGTGGCATATTGAATGTTCTGCAATGAGCACAAAGACACTCGGCGATTCAATCGACATTCATACCGGAGGAATAGATAACATGTTCCCACATCATGAAAACGAAATTGCACAAAGTGAATGTGCAACAGGAAAATCTTTTGTAAAATACTGGCTTCATAATGCGTGGCTCCTTGTGGAAGGAAAAAAGATGGCAAAATCTGCTGGAAATTTTTATACCCTTCGTGATTTAGAAAAAATTGACGTCACTCCTCTCGGCTTCCGTTATTGGCTTATGACAGCAAAATATAATACACCGATAAACTTCACGATAGACGCACTTCATGGCGCGCAGAAGGCATTTAAACGCCTTGGAGAGGCATATCTGTCCTATCCAGAGGGTGGAACTGTTGCGAAGTCGTACAAAGACGCATTTACCGAAGCAATAGAGAATGATTTAGGTACTCCAAAAGCACTTGCGCTCATATGGGAACTCATTGCGGATGACACCGTTTCTCCTGCTGACAAGAAAATGACATTACTTGATTTTGATACTGTATTTGGTTTTGGGCTCAATGAATTACAAAAAGAAGAGAAAGCTGATATTGAAATTCCTCATGAAGTTATTATGCTCATGAGTGAACGTGCCGCTGCAAGGCTTGATAAAGAGTACGCCCTTTCCGACATACTCCGCGCAAAAATCGAAACCTACGGTTTTACAATAAAAGACATCGGTGACGAACAAAAAATCTCAAAACTATAATATAAAACACCTCAATAAATTTATTGAGGTGTTTTATATTTTACTTATTTATTTTACCAATAGCATTAAGTGACATAAAGAAGGTGGAGCCTTTGCCGGGGCCATCTGATTCTACC
>CAZTHH010000034.1:4509-5008 GCA_964613545.1 uncultured Candidatus Saccharibacteria bacterium | reverse complement strand
GCGATTCCATAAACACCAGATGCTAAGTATAGTATCTGTTTAAATTTGTACCTTAAAAATAATAAATAAAAAAGCATGAATACACCAACATTATTCAACATCAAACAAACCAAAGTTATTGATACTTTGCAAGCACAAATTGATACCCTAGTAATAGAAAGAGAGGGTCTAAGAAAAGATTTTCGTTCAAGGGTAATAGAGACACCAAGTAGTGAAAATACCTTTTGTGTACCAAAACGTAGATTTGATCACAGGGATACTCGCATCAAACTCACAAGCTTCAATGCTTGTAAATGCACATTAGCTCACCAGATGAGTTTTTCCTCTAATGAAATTACTTATTGCATCTTTCAGTTAGCTCAAATGACTGGAGAACAGATAATTGACGTACTTAATGTAAAATATATCAATTATTTTCATGAAATCCATGCTACTGCGGTGTTTATAGACACCCTGCATGAGAAATGTGGGTCTAGCCCGCTTTCCAATGATAACATTG
>CAZTHH010000034.1:3104-4499 GCA_964613545.1 uncultured Candidatus Saccharibacteria bacterium | reverse complement strand
AGGTTTTCAGGAAAATAAGTCTGCACAATTAGTCGTTTTCTTTTTGGAAATTCAAAATGAAATTCCTGTCTTAAAATCAGAATTAATTAGTTTCGAATTTAAAAAGTCTCTTACGGTTTTACTCAAAAAACACTAAACTGACCAAGCAGATTCTTGGAAGTAAAAATCATGGACAAAAAACACACAAGAAAAAGGAAAAAATCAATCCCTCCTCCAATGATTATTCAAACAGAAATGCCTCTAGAAGAGGTTCCAAAATCTAAAAAAGAAGTTGTTTCTTACTTTGATCTTTCTCCATGGGAGAAAGCAATTTATTTTAATTTTTTTGGAGGATGTTAACTGTATGTTGTATTCTGTAAAATTAAACTGCTCTTTGTGACCAAAATCACGAGGGCAGTTTTTGTTTTTTGTATGTGGTATAATATATATATGATAACCGAATCAATTGATAAAAAAGAACAGAATGTAGTGTTTTTATATACGACGTGTGCAGACAGGGAAGAAGCTCGCAAAATTGGAATGGCAGCGGTAGATGAGCGGTTGGCAATTTGCGCTGATTTTTGGGCTGTCGAATCACTGTATCCATGGAATGGAGTACTGCAAGAAGTGAATCAGTATATGCTCGTACTTACGACACAAAAGTTGCTCGGTGAAAAACTCGCACTCTTTGTCCGTGGACTCCATTCATATAGTATTCCTATGGTAACGATTACCGAGACGAAGTTTACCGATGCGACGTATCTCGATTGGGGTAATCGTGTGCTCAATGATACGGACACACTTCGCTCCTTTGAAGAAGAATTTGAAAAAACACAAGGTGAAGATGACGACGGCTATCATCCCGGTAAATTAAAATAAATTGCATATGGAATTACTTACGACGACGCGTACTTTTTTAAAAAGTGTCACTCCCTTAGTTGTTGGGGGAGTTCTTTTGTTGTATGGAATTTCATTTCTTACAAAAGATGCAGAGAAAATTTTACCGCTTCTTGGATACACACTATTTCTTTTTTCTATTCCATTATGGATTGAAATTATTGTTAGTATCTACCAAGGTAAATTTGGTGTGGATTTAATTGCGGGGCTCGCGCTCATTGCAAGTTTTTTGTTTGGTCAGTATGTTGCAGGAGCAGTAGTGCTTCTCATGCTTTCTGGTGGAGAATTTTTAGAAGTGTATGCTGCTACTCGTGCACGAAAGGCACTGTCATCACTGCTTTCACTTCTCCCGACAACTGCAAATATAAAAACAAAAGAGGGAATTAAAAAAATTGAAAGTAAAGATGTCGTTATGGGCACGGTGATTGTCGTCCGTGCCGGGGAAGTGATTCCTGTCGATGGAGTAGTTGAAAAAGGGGAATCGTCAGTTGATGAATCTATTTTAACTGGGGAGTCAGT
>CAZTHH010000034.1:0-3004 GCA_964613545.1 uncultured Candidatus Saccharibacteria bacterium | reverse complement strand
CTTGCCGTGCTTGTCGTCGCGACTCCATGCCCGCTTATTCTTGCCACACCAATTGCATTTCTTTCGGGGATCAGTGCCGCGTCACGTCGTGGAGTTATTGTAAAAAATGGGGGAGCACTCGAAGCAATGGCAAAAGTGGATACATTTGTGTTTGATAAAACAGGTACCATTACACTCGGAGTTCCAAAAGTGCATTCAGTCAAAACGTATTCAGTCGTACGTGAAAGTTCTATTTTGGAAATCGCTGCATCACTTGATCAGCTCTCAGTACATACATTTGCCCACGCACTCGCCTCATATGCACAGAGCAAGCCGGCGATGAAATTATCATACCCAGAATCATTTAGAGAAAGTTTTGGTGATGGAGTAGAGGGAGTGCTCAATAATGTAAAATATATTTTTGGTAAATTTTCTTTTCTGCAGAAAAAAGGAGTTGTTATAAGTGATGAAGTACAGCAAACGCATTTAAAAAATAAAGCAGAAGGGATCATCCCTGTGTATCTTTCTGATGGAGTCATTGTACTCGGAGTAGTGTATTTTAAAGATGAAGTGCGTGCTGACGCAGGAGGGCTTTTTGCTCAACTGCAAGCTATAAAAAAAACGACCATGCTTCTTACTGGAGATAAAGAAGCAGTTGCAAAGCAAGTTGTTGCGACACTCGCCATTAATTCATATAAAGCAGAATGTACTCCCGAAGATAAATTAAATGAAATTGAAATTTTGCAAAAAAATATGCACGTTGTTGCAATGATTGGTGATGGGGTAAATGATGCTCCGGCGCTCGCAAAAGCAAATGTAGGGATTGCATTGGGGTCACATGGCGCAACTGCAGCATCAGATACTGCAGATATGGTGATTATCTCTGGTGCGATTAGTCGAGTATATGATGCATTTATCATTGCACGACATTCTGTGTCTGTCGCTCGGCAGGGGATTTTAATTGGCATTGGGCTTTCTTCGGTATGTATGATTATCGCTTCATTTGGTGGGCTCTCACCAATTAAAGGAGCGCTTATTCAAGAAGGAATTGATATTGCCGTAATCTTGTATGCACTTCGCGCAAGTGTAGTGCCAGGGCTTACAAAAATTTGATATACTTACCATATGAAGACTATTGAGGATATTTATAATGAATACCATATCATTCCGTCACTGCGAATGCATATGTATCGTGTTGCTGCTGTTGCGCAGATTCTTTGTGAAAATATGGATACCCCGGTAGATACCAAAAGTGTAATTGCTACCTGTCTTCTTCATGATATGGGAAATATTATTAAATTTGATTTTGAAACCTTTCCTGACTTTTTTGCAAAAGAGGGGAAGGAGTACTGGCAGGGAATCCAAAAGGAATTTCATGAAAAATACCATACCACTGATGAGCACCATGCGACACTTGCAATTGCGGTTGAGGTTGATGCTAATCTGCATACGTTAGAATTACTTCATGCGTGTGGTTTTTCAAAAGCCGTCGCGATTGATACTGCGCCAGAGCTTGAAAAGAAAATTTGTTTGTATGCAGATTTACGCGTTGCTCCGCTTGGGGTGGTGAGTCTTGAGGAGCGTCTTGGTGATTTAGAAAAACGATATGGAGGCCGTAGTGATGCGATTCATGGAAGAAATCGTGACGATGTGTATAATGCAATTTGGAATATTGAACAAGAGTTATTTGGTCATACAAAAATTACCCCAGCATCAATTACCGAGGAATACGTACAAGAAATTATTACGACATTACAACAAACGGTGATTCACTAAAAGTATTTTTTTGTGCTATAGTAGATTGTAATGAAGGAAAAAATACTTACTTTTATTAGCAATATAAGTCTATGGTCACTCCGCAGGAAAATTTTTGCTGGAGTTGTTTGTGTGTTAATTGTATTAGTAGTGGTTAAAATTGTTTCTCCGACTGACAATAGTGATACGATTATTACTGATACAGCAAAGATTGTTACTCTTAAGCAGACTGTCCTTGCTACTGGGCAAGTTACTTCAAATACCGATCTAAATTTATCTTTTAATACTACTGGAGCAGTAAAAACAGTCCGTGTAAAAGTGGGGGATAAGGTTCGCGTTGGACAAGTTCTCGCAACACTCGATAATGGCTCAGCACAAGCAGTACTCACGCAAGCTCGTGGAGCGTTTGCTGCTGCCCAAGCACGGTATGATAAAATCAAAAATAGTTATACTACCGAAGAAATAGAACTCGCAAAAGTGTTGCTTAGTAATGCGAAGCAGGCATATGACAAAACAGTTGATGAACAGAATGCACTTGTAGAGAAAGCATATAATGAGTACTGGAAAGACACCACAACAATTAATTTTATAGGTTCTAACGATAGTTATGTAAATGCCCAAAAAGCTCGTGACTCTGCTGTCGCTGCCGCTCAGGCATTAGTGAATCAGCGTCAGTCAGAACTTAATGTAAAGCTTGCAAATCCAAATCAGGCAGATATTCGCCTTGCTGAGGCTGATATTCTATCTGCTCAGGGTGGGGTAGAAGCGGCAACAGCAACATATAATAATACAGTGATTACTGCACCTGCTAATGGAACAATTACTTCTGTGGATATAAAATATGGTGAACTTGCACAGTCAAACAAGGAAGTAATTATTCTTCAGGATGTAGAAAATTTATATATTGAAGCAACGATCAATGAAACAAATATTGCGTTACTTACTCTTGGTCAAGAAGTTACTATTTCATATGATGCATTCGGCTCAGATAAAATTTCATATGGAAAAGTATATTCTATTGACCCTGCGTCTACTACCAAAGAGGGTATCGTTAATTACAAAATCAAAGTTGCCCCAGATGAAAAGAGTACACAAGTGAAGCCAGGCATGAATGCGAATATTACGGTAAAGATTTTTGAAAAGCCAACTGTGCTTGTTGTGCCGTCACTTGCAATACACAAAAAGGATACGGGGGTATTTGTAGATATCATTACCAATTCAAAAATTAAAACATATAAAGAGGTTCCAGTAACTATTGGAGCACAAGGGG
>CAZTHH010000033.1:0-5442 GCA_964613545.1 uncultured Candidatus Saccharibacteria bacterium | reverse complement strand
ACCCTTGAGGTGGGTGTATCGCAAGATGTGGAGGTTCAAGTCCTCTCCTGGGCACAATATAAAAATCCGCAGATTTCTGCGGTTTTTTTGTTTTAGATTTCGTTTATCTCTCTATGCTATACTTCCTCTATGACTCAAGAGGAAGCGCTGACAATTTTAAAAACTGGGGCGAACGTGTTTCTCACGGGAGAGCCAGGAGCAGGGAAGACTCATACGATAAATGCGTATGTGGATTATTTGCGCGCGCATGAGATTGAGCCGGCGATTACTGCGAGTACTGGTATTGCGGCGACGCATATTGGCGGGCTCACGATTCATTCTTGGAGTGGTATTGGTATAAAACCAATTCTTACGAAATATGATATTGATAAAATTGCGAGTAGTGAATACGTACACAAAAGAGTTTCCAGGACAAAAGTTTTAATTATTGATGAGGTTTCTATGCTCTCGCCTGATACGCTTTCTTCTGTAGATGCAGTATGTAGAGAAATTAAAATGAATCCTGAACCGTTCGGCGGCATGCAAGTCGTTTTCGTGGGGGACTTCTTTCAGCTCCCACCGATCATGAAAAAAGAAGAAGTGAAAACTTCATATGATCCATATAATCAAGATATGTTTAGTGAAGCAGGTTCTGCTCCTTCTTCGGCGCGCTTTGCGTATGGCTCGCCTGCATGGGTGCGTGCTCGCCCAATCGTCTGCTATCTTTCTGAACAACACCGCCAGGATGACCGTACTTTTTTATCACTACTTTCTGCCATTCGTCGGAATGAATTTAACGAAGATCATTTGGAATATATAGAACAGCGAAAATTTTCTCCCGAAGAATCAAAAGAACATTACCCAAAACTTTTTTCTCGTAATGTAAATGTGGATACGGTGAATATGGAAATGCTCGGAAAGATCGAGGGGGTTCCTCAAACCTTTGCCATGGCGTCTACTGGTAATACGACACTTGTGTCTATCCTCACCAAAGGATGTCTTTCACCGGAAGTACTCCAATTAAAAATTGGTGCACAGGTCATGTGTACAAAAAATAATCCAAAAGATGGGTATGTAAATGGGACGCTTGGTATTATTGTTGGCTTTGCGGAAGGCACAAAGTACCCAATAATTGAAACAAAAAATAATCACCGTATTATTATTGAGCCTTCAGAATGGATGGTGGAAGAAAATGGAAAAGTAAAAGCGAGCATTCAGCAGATCCCGCTTCGCCTTGCGTGGGCGATTACCGTGCATAAAAGTCAGGGGATGAGTATGGATAAAGCCGTGATGGATTTATCTGATGTCTTTGAATATGGGCAAGGGTACGTGGCGCTCTCTCGTGTACGGAATCTTTCTGGGCTTTATCTACTTGGTTGGAACGCCCAAGCATTTCAAGTGCATCCTGAAGTATTAAAAAAAGATGGGGAATTCCATACGCTCTCCGAAGTCGCTGAGGCAACCTTCGGTGATTTACCAAAAGATGAAATGAAGAAGATGCAGGAGAATTTTATTCTGACGAATGGGGGGACGATTATCCCTCAGAATACAAAACGTACTCGCGTAAAAACACCTAAAGTAAAAAAAGGGAAAAAAGAAGATACGACAATGGTTACGCTCGCGCTCTGGAACGAAGGGAAAGATGTGTATGAAATTGCTGATGCTCGTGCAATGTCGGCAACAACGATCTGGGGACATCTAGAGACACTGATTGAAGAGGGGAAGATTACGTACCCCTCACTAAAGCGATTACTTACTCCGTATCTTGAAAAAGTCCTTCCTGAGATTGCTACTGCTTTTGCCGATCTCGGTAGCGATAAGCTCTCTCCAGTATTTGAGAACTTTAAAGGTAAGTATTCATATGATGAAATACGGATCGTTCGCATGCTCCTTTCTCAAAAATAATACATTGGAAAGCGTTCCATACTACGGTATACTATGTGTATGAAGAAAAAGATTTTTATTATTTTGTCTGTTGTTGCTGGTGTTATTGTCCTTTATTTTATTGTTCATACTCTTTCATCTCAAGGAAAAGGAGGGGTTACTTCATCGTTATTTAAAAAAGATTCTGGATGTGGGCTCGTGGTCTTGTCACCAAAACCAAATAGCATAGTTTCCGGAGAGATAGATATTTCTGCCGTGGTGGATAATCGCAAAAAAGATGAACGTGGGTGTAGTTGGGGTGTGTTTGAAGCACAAGCGGGTACGGTCATCGTGCGTGATATGCAGGATGAAGTTATTGTTGCTGGAGTACTCACGACTAATTCAGAATGGATGACGACAGATCCGGTAACATATACGAGCCACCTTACTATTCCAAGTGAGATAAAAGGCCCTGTGACACTTTCATTTGTAGAAGATAATAGTGCAGATGTGCCGACCCCAGATTCTTATTCATTCAAACTCACTATTAAATAATTTTTTATATATGCATCTACTTCTGTTATTAGGTCAGATCATAGTAATTATTATTTTATTACTTGCGTTATGTTTAATGTTTTTTTGGATGTGGACTGCTATCCGCGCCAAGGTTCCTTTTATCTCAGTACCCACTGTAATATTAGAAGATATTGCGCATGCGCTTGCGATAGATGATACGAGTGTGGTGTATGATCTTGGATGTGGTGATGCACGCGTGCTCTCGTACCTTGCAAAACAAAATAGAAAAGCAACATATATCGGTATAGAGAATGGGGGATTTCCTGCACTTCTTGCACGAGTGCTTACCGGGTGGAATAAAAAGCACGGGCAAGGCACTGTGCAGATTTTACAAAAAGATTTTTTCACGGAAGATTTATCCAAGGCAACACACATTTTCCTCTACCTATATCCAAATGTCATGGATGATTTGCTTCCAAAATTTGATAAAGAATTAAAAAAAGGAACAAAGGTTGTTTCTGCGACATTTACATTCACCCAAAAACAACCAATTGCAGAAATTGATTTACAAAGAAGCAAATATAAGCTTGCGCGCAAGCTGTATGTCTATGAATTTTAATTAAGAATGGTATACTAAATCTATATGGTGACACCAGAAATTTTATTGTATGTAAAAAATCAATTTACTCGTGGTGCTTCAAAAGAAATAATTGAAGCGAAGCTTCGTGCTGCTGGATGGCATGAGGATGATATTCTTGATGTAATGAAAAATGCACAAATTGAAGTGCCTCCCATGCAAGCAATTCCTTCTGTGTCTTCTTCGCCAGTCGTTAGTACTCCTATGACTCGTGATCCATACAGAGAGTCTCCAAATGACGATTTAATGCCGGTGATGGTTCCTAAAAAAGCTCCTATTGTGGCTCCAGTTGCCGAAGCAATTCCAGCGAATGATCCACTTGTTTCAAATACGGTGTTTGTGCCAAAAGTTATGAATACACCAGTCTCACCAGTGAGTCAGCCGACTCCAGCTACTTCTTTTGGTATGAACATGGGAGATATGCCAGTAGTAAATGTGAGATCTGAAATGCAGAGTGCGCAAAATATAATGCCACAAGGACCAAAATCTCGTCATGTTATGGGGTGGATCGTTTGCATACTCCTTCTTCTTGCTGTTTGTGGTGGGGGAGCATATGTCTACACAAAGGGGTACATAAAGCTTCCATTTGAAGTACCATTTCTAAAGCAAGATCCACGAGAAGTACTCATGAGACTTCCTGAGACAACAGTACAAGCAACTGCATGGAAAAGTGATACCGAAGTGACTATTTCATTTCCATCGGTGTCACATATTGCTGGGATGCTGATGACGGGTGAAGCAATTGATTCGACTGACGTGGATACTATAACCCTAAATAGTAGTAATCAATATTCAAATAGTGCAACTGATGGGGTTAAAAATATTTTGAATATTTCCGGAAAAAGCTCACTGATTGGGCCAACGATTACTTCTGAAGTTCGTATGATAGGGGATACGGGGTATGTTTTTGTCCCCGACCTTTCTGGAATTATTCCAAAGACTTTTGTGATCCCGGCAGGATGGGTGACTATCGCAGCAACTGACCTTCGTGAGGGTGTTTCTCTCTTGCCAAAAAATGTAACTAGTAATCCATTACTCACCACGAACAGTTCCGGAGTGCCTGCTATTCTTTCTTTAAATTTCCCACTACTCCTTAAGTCGTTCGCAAATGGAATGAGCACCGTACTTATTACTGAAAAACCTGATGGGGTGGTGGGGATGACTGCTGTCTATAATTATAGTTTAACCATCGATACCCCGACGTTTAAAACGCTTGCTCATTCACTACTCACTCAGGTTGGTGTGACGGGTGATACAATGGAACTCGATAAAATAATTGATGCAACCACCATTAAAAATTTTGAAGTATGGATAGGCAAAAATGATAATCGTTTGTATAAATATGATATCGTCCTGGAGATTCCACTCACAAAAGTATTGTCTTTGGAGGACAAAAATCTGTCGACAAACATGCTCTCTATTCATGCGAGTACGACGTATCATGATTATGATGTAGCAAATAGTATTACTGCTCCTGATGCTTCATCTTCAGTAGTTGCTATTGTAAAACAGATTGAGTTAAAAGAAGTGGATCTAAGTCGGGAGGAAGCACTCGAGGCTTTTGCGATCAGTGCAAGTGGCATGAAATTAAAAGAGGGTAGCTATGGAGTGAAAGCAAACACAAACGGAAGTTGTGCTGCGCCGATTGCCGGATCGCTATTTTCTCCACTCGGACACAAGAAACAAGCAGGAGATTCTGTTGGGATAATTTCGCAAAGTATTCTCCGATTGCTCGGAGTGTCTGATGATACTGCAACTTGTTTTTCTACAACTACTGCATGGGCAGTAGCTGTCCCGAGTGCAACAACTCCAGGTGAGCAATTATGCCGAGATAGTAGCGGCACGACAAAAAAGAGTGTAGTACCTCTTACTGGCACTGTATGTAAATAGTATGGTGACGATTCTTCTTTATAAATTAATTATTGTACTTGGAATTGTTGGATTATTACTTTCCAATCATATTTTTACGAATAAGAAAAGTAAAAAGAAGCTGATTTGCCCACTTCGATCTAATTGTGAAAAGGTGGTGAAAAGTAATTATGCAACTCTCTACGGAATACCCCTTGAAGTACTCGGAATGTATTATTATGGAGGGACAAGTCTTCTCTATGCACTTGCAGTAGGGTTCTATATGCCAGCGAGTGTATTTTTCTTTCTGTTTTGGGTAAGTCTTAGTGGAGTCATTTTTTCTTTGTATCTGATTGCGCTCCAAGCGTTTGTATTAAAAGACTGGTGCGTGTGGTGCTTGGGTTCTGCGGGGATTTCAATCCTGATTGGACTTTCTAGTTATCTCGCATACTTTGTTTTCTAACATTCTTTACGCCTCTAGATTTTTTTGGCTTTTTCTGGTATAAATGGTAAATCCTTCCGCACGAGCGGGAGTCCACATGGAGGCTATGGTGTAACGGTTAACACTGAGGTTTGTGGAACCTTCGATCTGGGTTCGA
>CAZTHH010000032.1:0-5925 GCA_964613545.1 uncultured Candidatus Saccharibacteria bacterium | reverse complement strand
CTCTTTCAACTGAAATGTCTAAAATCGGTGAAGCGATGAGCAAAGCCGGCGCAACTGAAACAGAAAACAAAACAGCAGAACCACAGTCAGAAGAAATCCGCGACGCGGAAGCGAGTGAAGGGGAAAATAAGTAAACATATACACTTCGAGGAATAGCGAAAACTATTCCTCTTCGTGTTTTTGTGTATAATAAAATAACTATGGCAAAGGACTACTACGAAACATTGGGAGTAAATAAGGGTGCTAGTAAGGATGAGCTGAAGAAAGCTTTTCATAAGCTGGCGCATAAATATCACCCTGATAAAAATAAGGGTGACGATAGTAAGTTCAAAGAAGTAAACGAAGCGTATCAAGTACTTTCTGATGATCAGAAGCGTGCGCGATATGATCAGTTCGGCTCCGCAGATGGCCCGATGGGTGGCGGTGGATATGGTGGACAGCAACAGGGTGGCTTTGGCGGATTTGATTTTTCTGGTTTTCAACAGGGTCAAGGCGGAGTGGAATTCGACATGGGTGACCTCGGAGAAATCTTTGGAGATTTCTTTGGTGGAGGAATGGGCCGTAGAGGCTCACAGCAGGCTCGTGGGCGCGACATTTCTACCGAGATAGATATTTCCTTTGAGGATTCATATTTTGGCGTAGCGAGGACTGTGCGTTTAAATAAGCAGAGTGTGTGTGGTACTTGCAAAGGCACTGGCGGAAAACCGGGGAGCAAAATGGATACTTGTAAGACATGTGATGGTCAAGGAAAAGTTCGTGAGATGAAGCGTTCAATTCTCGGCACTTTTGAAAGTGTCCGTGCATGTGAACATTGCCACGGAAAAGGAAAGATTCCAAATGAAAAATGTACTGAGTGTAAAGGTGCAGGCGTTCACAAAAAAGATGAAGAGATTAGCCTCAATGTTCCCGCTGGGATACACAATGGCGAGACGCTCCGCATGACCGGTATGGGTGAAGCTATCGCGCATGGGCAAACAGGGGATTTGTATATTAAAATCCGTGTCCGCCCTCATCACACATTCACTCGTGATGGAAATAATCTCATGATGGATCTTCCAGTAAAACTCTCTGATGCAATTCTCGGTTTTAAATACAAACTAAAAACGCTTGATGGTGAAATGGAAGTGACTATCCCAGAAGGAGTGCATCATGGTGAGCTCCTCCGTGTGCGAGGAAAAGGCATGCCACAGAATGGCAAGCATGGTGACATCATCCTCCGTATCCAAATAAAGATGCCGACAAAACTCTCAAAGAAAGCAAAAGACCTCGTAGAAAAATTAAAAGAAGAAGGAATGTAAACAAAATACCCACTCTTATGTGGGTATTTTGTTTTGACAAGTTATCCACATATTGCGTAATTTTGAAAAAAGCGTATTATAGTTTTTAAAATAAAAAGCAACATGAAAAAAATAATAATTACTTTTCAGATTACACAATTCCGTAAATTACTCCTTAAAACATTAGGTCCAGAATGGGATCTTAAGTGGAATAATGATACGATTGTTTTTTTTCAAAAAGAAAAAACTGATTCAGTTAAAGAGTTTTGGCCAAAAATTCAAGAAATGGTAAAACAATTTGACCCCCAGTACTATACTGGTTTACAAAATTGGGAAAATTTTGAACTTAGAAAACGTACGGTTCCTCCACGTTCTATTGTAATTTATCGGTTAAAAAAGATATTCTGTCTTATCAATTTTATAACTGTCTAATTACTTTTTTCCTAGTTTTTAAATGATGAAGCACCATTACAAAAATAATGGTGCTTTTTCTTTACATTTGAGCTCAATCTGTTATCATTGATAAAAAATAAAATTACGTCAATGAATATTAGCTACAAAACGTTTACTTCTTTTGCAAAAGAAGATGCCGAGCTACGCTCGTACCTATCATGGTGGGCATATCAAACTACCCAAGAAAGAAGAATGCTGGACAGGACTCCAGAATTTTTTTACGAAAATTTGGTCTTTGCTGTATTTGCTTTTGATGAAGAAGAACTTGTCGGTGCTGCCGGGCTCATTTATCCTCTCGATAAAGATGGAGGGAAAATTACTTGGCAAAACAAGATAATCATCGAACTTGGTTCTAACTTTGTGCTCCCTAAATACAGGGAAATGCATATTGCAAAAACCTTTACCTTAATTAGGCTTGATTTCGTACAAGGGAAAGACTTTTTTCCAATTTCTGTGACTGGAAATATTGCGATGCAAAAAGTATTTGAGGGCATAGCAAAACCAGTAGAAGATCTCGGGGAAGAGTTGCAATCACTAAAAGGTTTGATACGAGATTGTAATTGCCAAGAAAATGAAAAACCACTTTGCAAGGTGTGTCCGCTTGCAGACAAGGTTGTTTGGGTCTTTCATTAGACCATCCTAATGTAGTAAAAGTACCGCTTCCTGTATGGACAGCGGGCTTTTTACTATTTACATATGGTGAAATTCTGCTATGATTACCGTATTATTCGTTTATCGTATTCTGGCGGAAACGCTTGAAGGCAATAACAAAAAATGAACAAAAATGCAGCTGGCTCTCGAAAGCTTTGGAAGCTCGGAGCCACAGAGTATAACACTCAATATTTTGATTTCAACAAGGACGGAGACTTGGTGGTAAAAGAGGGGAACAACATCTACAATATTCGCTACCTCGCAGATAAAATGGGAACCTCACTCGAAATTCTCTTTCCATTTATCATCGAAGAGCGTATTGAGGATTTCCTCGACCTCGCAGCGCATCTTTCTAAAAAGGTAGGATACAAGGGTAAATTCCTTTACCATTACCCAATGAAAGTAAACCAGAATAAGGAAGTGGTGATGGCACTCGTGGGTGAAGGTGCACACCTTGAGACCTCTTCATACAATGACCTCTACCTCGTAAAGCGTATGCTCGAGCAGGAATCATTTAATCCAAACATTCGCATCCTTTGTTCTGGCCCAAAGACAGACAAGTATATAAACCTTATCGACGATCTCCAGCATAAAGGGGTAAAAATCTTTCCACTTATCGAAGGCCCAAATGAGCTCAAATTCCTTCAGCATTCAAAATATGATGTGGGTATTCGCCTCGACATGCCAGTAAAGGCTGCCTCATATTGGAACAAGCCGATTGACCGTTTTGGATTTTCTGCAAAAGAAATCCTTGAAATGGGTAGTTTTAAAAATCTCAAAATTATCCACTACCATATCGGTTCTCAGATTGAAAAATTGTCAGACGTGCTCGGCCCAATTAAATACGCACTCGATGTGTATTTCAAATTAAAGGAAAAGAATCCATCACTCGATACGCTCGATATCGGTGGAGGTATGCCGATTCCATATACTCGAAACAAGAGTTACCCAATCGATAAACTCATGGAAAAGATTTTTGAACTCCTTAAAAAGGAATCAGAAAAGCGTGGAATGCCACATCCAAACCTTATTTGTGAATGGGGGCGCTACATTGTGGCACCAGCACAAGTAACCGTATTTAAAATTATTGATACAAAACCAATTCAAGCAAAGAAAGCCGATGCAAAGAAATGGTATGTGATTGATGGAAGCTTCATGAATGACCTCCTCGATACTTGGGCAATTGGCCAAAAGTGGTCTATCGCACCAGCAAACAATAAACACGATGATGAGCTTACTGATGTATGGCTTGCTGGATCAAGTTGTGATTCTGATGATATCTATACTGGGGTAAACGGCACAGTGCGCCTTCCAGATCACGATATGAGTAGTGGTGAAGCAATGTATGTCGTCGTCTTTGATACTGGCGCATACCAGGATCCGCTTGCTGCGCATCACTGCATGCTTTCATCACCACTAAAAATTATCGCGGAAAACGGGCACATTGTCGTCGCTCGTAAGCGTGAGACACCAGAAGACGTAGGAAAGAACTTTGGATGGTAGTTTTCTTATTAATTTTGTTATAATAAAAGCTATGAATAATACACCAACACTAGAATTTATATTAAAAAATTACAAGAACTTTAATGCGCGTGCAACTCGTGATGCACTTATCGCGTACTGGCGCCATGCAGAAAAGGGTGGCAAGATGTTCTGGGCAGTAGCAGGTGCAATGAGTAGTGCGCAGATGGGTATTACTATTGCTCCAGCAATCCGTGCAGGGCTTATTCATGGAATGTCTGTCACTGGTGCAAACTTGGAGGAATCACTATTCCGCCTCGTGGCTCATGATTCATACAAAGATTTTCCTGATTATAGATACTTTACCAAAGAAGATGATACAAAAATCCTCGAGGATAGAATGCGTCGCGTGACTGATACAAGTATTCCTGAAGATGAGGCCTTTCGTGCCGTTGAAAAGCACATCGTCCCAATGTGGGAAGAAGCTTCAAAAAATGGTGATCGTAAATTCTGGCATGAATATTTCTATGAACTCATTCAAAAGATTGATAAAGAATCTCATGAAGGCAAAGCAGAAGAATGCTGGCTCCTTGCAGCTGCAGAAAATAACATTCCAATTGTAGTTCCAGGATACGAAGATTCAACATTTGGAAATATCTTTGCTTCACACGTAAAGCATGGTGATGCAAATGCATCAATTGCAAAATCTGGTATTGAATACATGGGTGCATTTTATGACCAGTATCAAGAACTTTCAAAAGGTGAGGGAATTGGATTTTTCCAAATCGGTGGAGGTATTGCCGGTGATTTCCCGATTTGTGTGGTGCCATCACTTAAATACGATATGGAACAAGAAGCAAAGCCATGGGCATACTTTTGCCAAATCTCTGATTCTACGACTTCATATGGCTCATATTCAGGAGCAACTCCAAATGAAAAGATTACTTGGGATAAGCTTACAAAAGACACTCCAATGTTTGTGATTGAGTCTGATGCCACAATCGTCGCACCACTCATCATCACAGCACTCCTTGAGATGAAAGCAAATCCCGAAGAAGCAAACAAACTCATAGCAAAATATACAGCATAAATAAAAAGCCCTGAATTAATCAGGGCTTTTTATTTATCTTATTTCAACTTATTTCTAAATTTATGAGCGATCATTGAGTAGCAGAGTTGGGCTGCGCCGTATTCAGTAAGGATTGAATCACGCATAGGGGAGACTTCTACAATATCTGCACCAACGAGTTCTTTTCCCTTTATTACTTTCTCGATAAGCTCTACTCCATACCACCATTCAAGTCCTCCTGGCACCGCGGTACCAGTTCCAGGCATATGTGCTGGGTCAAAACCATCAACGTCTATCGTAATATAGACGTATTTTGTCTTAATTGATTTTAGAATTTCAGCTACAGTTGGAATCTTTTTATTGTTGCCCCATTCAAATACGGTAATATTATTTTTTGGATCAGAAAAATATTCATATTCACCCTTAAAGTAAGTACGAATACCAACTTGTACGAGCGGATATCCAAGCTCATTTACTCGGCGAAGCACACATGAATGAGCAAGGTTTGTCGGGTCATCACTATAATCACTATCGTCATTTCGAAGGTCGCAGTGCGCATCAATCTGAAGGACGGTTACGTCTTTTGGATTCACTTTTTTAGAAAGGGCAGTGAGGAGCCCAAGCGAGACTGAATGCTCGCCACCAAGGAGAAAAACAAATTTATTTTGATCAAGGAGTTTTGTAGATTCAGCAGTGATTTTATCGAGGGCCTTTTTCGGAGTAAGTACATTTAAATTTCCAGAGTCTTTTTTTGCAATTTTTACATGAGCGGAAACATTTGTCTTGTACTCACGGTCAAAAAGCTCAACTTTACTATCGAGCATTTTCATAATTGCTTTTGGTCCTGTACCTGTCCCTTTACGACTTGAAGCCGTCTTTTCATACCCAGCAGAGAGGATTACTACATCTGCATCTTCTATCTTTTTCGCACTAATGATTGAATCTACCATTTGAAATAAAATAATATTAATAATCTATAGGCATAATAGTACCAAACTATCCTTATTTTGCAAT
>CAZTHH010000031.1:0-6142 GCA_964613545.1 uncultured Candidatus Saccharibacteria bacterium | reverse complement strand
GCACCTCATTTGCAATGAGGGGGTGGCAGGTTCGAGTCCTGTACGGTCCACAAAAAAAACGCCTTCGGGCGTTTTTATTTTTGTGGACCGCAAGTAGAGAGATTCCTGTTAAAATAGATATCCCCTTCACTACTTGTAAAACCATTTAAATATGGTATAGTAATTATAAAGTTTTTCTAAACTTTCTTTAAAATCAATTCAATCACACATTCAAAAATCAAACACACTACTACAATGAACCAAAAACTCATTAGAAACTCAGAGCGTATCGTTCTGACTTTCATCCTCGCCATGTACTTTGCCACATGTGACAAAGTTAACGCTCAAACGGTTGACTTACGTATAACAAATTACGTAGCAACCAGTGCCACTTCAATTGCCTACGACATAGAAATCAAGGCATCCACCACAGGTATTACGCTCAGTAATAACAGTATTGAAATTGCTACCAACAGCAGTAAAACCAGCGGAGTAAACTCAGCCACGTATCTTGGAAATTATACAGGATACAGCAACACGAGCACACCTGGTTACAGCTCTGGCATTACTACGGTAACAACTACTGCACCGGGTAGCCCAACCACTATTAGTACATCTTTCGAGCCGTACATGCATGTAGAGAACAGCTCAACTGGTACAGCCAGTGACAATACCGACGTCACGTTCGGGACAATCACCGGTATATCTGTTGGATCAACCACTGGTATCTTAAATCAACCGATGCCAATTACATTGGTATCGTTTAGTGTAAATTTCAAAAATAACATTCCTGAGATTTCATGGGCAACAGCCTGTGAAATCAATAATGATAGATTTGAAATTCTGCGATCTGTTGATGGAATCAATTTCCAAACAATAGGTTCCATAAAAGGTAATGCGAATTCTCATACAATTCAAAACTACCAATTTACAGACAACACTGAACTAAACACACCGACGTACTATCAATTAAAACAAGTTGATTTTGATGGCACAACTACACTGAGTAAAGTTATTACTTTGCAAAAAAGCATGGTAACAACCTTAACTCCCTACCCCAACCCAACCAGAAATTACTTCGTTGTAAATAGTCCAGAGGTGAAAACAGTATATATATGTAATATTCTTGGCCAAGTTTTAATTCAACAAAACATAAGCCAAAATCAAAACATAGATATAACCAATTTTCCAACAGGTATTTATCTGATTAAAACAGATGATGCTAGTATAAAAAGCTGGATTCAAAAACTTGAGTGATTGAGCTGATGTTCATGTTACAACCCTTCTTAGCCTAACAGCGGAGGGGTTGTTTTTTATTTCATTGAAAATTATTTATTTTCTTTTGCGAGTTGTATCAAATGCTCAATAAATTCAGACATCTGAGCGCCCACAGCATCAAGCGCATGTGGAAATAGTGATACCTGCGTTAACCCAGGAAGTGAATTTGCTTCGAGTACATATGGGCCACGCTTTGGATGAAAAATAATATCGACAGTTCCATAGTGCGAAAGCCCAAGCCCACGATATGTAGCATTTACTACTTGCGATAAAGCCTGTTTTTCTTTTTCATCAAAAGTACCCATATACTTTCGTGCAGGGGTTTCATATTTTTCACTATACCCATGGACACCGCCTTTTTGCTTTTGTATTTCTATAATTGGAAGCATGTACAACTCTTCACCACGAAATCCTTCAATGAATCCAATAGTCACTTCCCTTCCTTCAATATATTCTTCAATCATAAAATCTTCTGGAGCTTCAGATAAGAGGAAAAGGATTTCTGCTAAATCAGGAAGCGTCTTTGCGAGACACACTCTATCAGAAGATCCTGACGCTACTGGCTTTACAATCCAAGATGGCGCCATTCGATTAAACACTTCCCGCGCATATGCATCTGTGTACTCACGACGTGTGAGCGTCGTGTCACTCGTCGCCCATGCAGGCATAATAATATGAAATGGGATTTGTATCCCCGCGCGAGCGAGAGCATCTTTTGCAAGCCCCTTATGCATGCTTTGCGCAGAGGCAAATGCGGTAGAACCAGTGTATGGAATATTCCATTCACTCAGCTGTTGTTGGACTTTGCCATCTTCACCATACGCACCATGAAGCGCATTAATAATGAGATCAACTTTCAGATGTAATTGCTCAAGTGATGTCGGGAGCCCTCCCACATGCCATGCTCCATTTTTATCAATGAGAATATCAATAGTATGATATTTATCTTTAAGCGCAGTACTACGTAAATGCGAAAGAATATGCTCACCAGTTGCGAGCGAGACACCATACTCTTCACTTGGACCACCACGAAGTACACCAACTCGTATCATGCTTTTATTTTAGCATATTCTTTCTACTTTTTTGTCTATAAAATGTAATTGCAAATCTGTGTGCTTCACTGTTTGCAAGAAGAATCGCTTTTTTGAGAGGCTGGGAAAAGGTTGTACCTCTAGAGAGCCCGAGGTCCAACCTTGAGGAAGCCTCTACTATTATCGCTTTTGCTTTATGCTTATCATCTTTCACGACTGCTACTAGTGGAATCTTTAGCATATACCTATCGAGTACTCTTTTCCCCACATTCATCTGTGCAGTGCTACCATCCAGCACTATTAGGCTCGGCATTCCCCATTCGGTGTGACGAAGCCGACGTGCGAGCACCTCTTCAAGCGCACCGGTATCATTTGCGCCAGTTTGCGTCCGTATAATAAATTTCTTATATTCACTTTTATTTGGCTCACCACCTTCCACTACCGTCATCACTCCCACCATATTTTTCCCAGACATATGAGCGATATCATACGCCTCAATTCGAAATACTTGGGAAAAGGTTGTACCTCTAGAGAGCCCGAGGTCCGACCTTGAGGAAAGTACTTCGTCTTTAATAAGAGCAATATCATTAATATGATTTAAAGAAAATATCTGGTTACGAATACGCATAGCATCTTCAAATTTACGTAACTTTGCAAAAGTATTCATCTCTTTTTTAAGATTAACTAAAATCTTTTTTTTCTTGCCTTGGAAAAACAATTTAATATTCGTAATTGTTTTTTTATATTCTTTACTTGAACTCTCTGGAGTTAATCCAAGCTGTTTATAAAACTCATAATTATCTTTCTTACTACTTGCATCATCTCGGTACGGGAAAATCCTACGAATTATCTTCATCGCCTCCTTTAGTTGTGTGCCACTAGTAAAAGGCCCATACACAGCCTGATACTCCAATCTTTTAGCGAGGATATCTTTCTGCCGAACGACTAGAACTTGTGGCATTACTTCTTTTGTAATTACTACACAAAGGAAACTCTTATTATCCTTTTCTTTTGTATTATATTTTGGCTGATGTTTCTTTATAAGGTCGGCTTCCAGTATGAGTGCCTCGAGTACACTATCGGTTTCTTGCCATTTGATAGTATCTGCCATCGTAACCATATCCACGAGGAACATTCCGCGCATATTTATGAGGTCTTTTGAAAAATAGCTCTTCACCCGATCTTTTAGCGAGGTAGCCTTACCCACATACAAAAGACTCTTTCCTCTATAGAAAAAGTACACCCCCGGCTTGTCTGGTAATTTTATTTTTTTATAACCTTGACTGTTCATAGATATTATAGTATCATCATTTTGAGTTAAAATAAAATTTTCACACTTAATATACATCGCAATGAAATTTTTAAAAAAGTTATTTGGAGCATTAATGTTCAAACGCTGCAAAGGTTGTGGTTACTACGACAAATGTGAAAACCAAGGCTGGTGTGAAGACAACGGGTAGTAATTACATTTTTTAATCAGGCACGACCAGCAGGTACGGCCTTTTTTTATTTTCTCTTTAACACCTTCTTTAAATATTTACCGGTATGAGACTTTGGGCTATTCGCCACTTCTTCTGGAGTTCCTTTTGCTACAAGCTGTCCCCCACCAGTACCACCTTCTGGACCAATATCAATGATATAGTCAGAACATTTGATGATATCCATATTGTGCTCAATAAGGACGACGGTATTCCCTTTATTTACCAATTTATTTAACACTTCCAAAAGTTTTGCCACATCATCATAATGAAGCCCGACTGTCGGCTCATCTAAAAGGTAAATCGTTTTCTCTGTATGCGGACGATATAATTCACTAGAAATTTTTACACGCTGTGCTTCACCACCAGAGAGCGTCGTCGCACTTTGCCCGAGCTTTACATAACCAAGCCCTACATCAGCAAGTGTCTGCAATCTATCTGAAATAGCAGGAATATCTTTAAAGAATTCCAAACCTTCCTCTACGGTCATTTGGAGTACTTCGTAAATATTTTTACTATTATTTTTATTTGCCTTACCCTTTCCATCAGCACTACTCCCCTTTAATTTTACAATAAGTGTCTCTTGGCCGAATCTCTTTCCTCCACACACATCACAGGTCACATACACCGTCGGCAAGAAGTGCATCTCTACCGCAATTTCCCCATTACCTTCACAGGCTTCACAGCGCCCACCTTTTACATTAAAAGAAAATCTATTTGCTTTCCATCCACGAAGCCGTGCTTCATCGCTCGCTGCAAACATATCACGAATATGAGTAAACATTCCGGTATACGTCGCAATATTTGAACGCGGAGTTCTACCAATCGGTGATTGATCAATAAGGATTACGCGAGACACGTATTCTGTGCCAGTGATACTTGCACAATTAAATACTTTTGCCGTACGCATCTTTCGCTCGAGCCTGCCTTGCAAATTCTTGTGCAAAATTTCGTACATAAAAGAACTTTTACCCGAGCCAGACACCCCAGTGATACTTACCATTTTGCCAAGTGGAACTTCCACATTCATATTGGTAATATTAAATACTTTTCCTCCAACGATTTTAATACTGCCCATATCCTTTTCACGGCGCTTCGCAGGAACTTCGATCATTGCTTCATTACGCAGATATGCGAGGGTGCGAGATTTTGATGGATTTGTTTTTGCAGAAAGAAGTTCTTCGAGCCAACCACTTGCGACAACTTGCCCACCGTGCACACCAGCTTTTGGACCAATATCCACAATATAATCTGATGCATAGATAGTATCTTCGTCATGCTCTACTACAAGAATTGTATTGCCGAGATCACGAAGATCCTCAAGCGTACGAATTAATCTTTCATTATCTCTCTGGTGAAGCCCTATCGTCGGCTCATCGAGCACATACAGTGCCCCTACAAGTCGTGAGCCAAGCTGTGAAGCAAGACGGATACGCTGGGCTTCACCGCCAGAAAGTGTATTCGCTTTTCGATTTAGTGAAAGATAATCAAGCCCCACATTGAGGAGAAATTGTAATCGCGCCTCGATTTCTTTTATCACTACTTTGGAAATTTCTTTTTCTTGTTCAGTTAATTTTAATTCAATAAAAAAATCGGCAACTTGTGTAATAGAAAAAGCAGTAATATTCACAATGTTTACTTTGCCTTTTGCACCGAGATACACATGGAGCGCTTCTGTTCGAAGGCGAGCACCATTACATTTTTCACACGCTTCAGTGCCGCCGAAAAACTTTGTGCCTAAGCCATTACATTCAGGGCATGCACCATACGGTGAATTAAAAGAGAAAAGTCTTGGCTCTACTTCGGGGAATGAATATCCGTCTCGAGGACACGCGAATTTTGCAGAAAGGAGGAATTCGTTATCATTCTCCGTTCGGTCGGAAGTAGCAGAATTCTGTCGCTTTACCCTCTCTCCGGGGGTTCCCACACGACGAGAATTCTGCATACTTCCTTCCTCACTATTTCCAAACTTAATAACTACAAGTCCATCCGCTTCTGTCAGTGCACGCTCTACTGCTTCAGAAAGACGCATCCGCGCATCTGCTGGATTATCTGCAAATTCATGAACAGCGAATTCATCCACAAGCACATCAATGTTGTGGACTTTCGTTTTTGAAATATCTATTCTATCGCGCAAACTTTTGATTTCACCATCGAGGCGGATTTTCTGATAGCCTTTCGAAAGTAAATCGTACAGCATCTGATAGTACTCACCTTTTCTTCCGCGCACTACTGGTGCAAAAATTGAAATCGGGGTTTCGTTCCATTCTACACCCATCACTTTTTGCTTCTTCGCACCTTTTTCAAACTCTTTTACTTTTTCTAAAATAAAAGAAATAATTTCTTCGTTTGATAATTTTTTAATTTCATCGCCAC
>CAZTHH010000030.1:4986-6211 GCA_964613545.1 uncultured Candidatus Saccharibacteria bacterium | reverse complement strand
TCCAGGTGGTTCATTCATTTGTCCGAACACCATGGCTACTTTATCAAGCACTTTAGAATCTTTCATTTCGTGGTAGAGGTCATTACCTTCACGAGTACGTTCACCAACACCGGCGAACACAGAGTATCCTCCGTGATTAGATGCGATGTTGTGGATGAGCTCTTGGATCACCACTGTCTTTCCCACTCCGGCACCTCCAAAGAGTCCTACCTTTCCTCCTTTGAGCACTGGACAGATGAGGTCGATAACTTTGATTCCTGTTTCAAGAATTTCAACTTTTGTTGCTTGCTCAGTAAACTCTGGAGCTTTGCGGTGAATTGGAAGCATTTTGCCGCCCTTCACATCTTTGCCTGCGTCGATTGGATCACCGAGCACATTGAACATACGTCCGAGTGTGTCTGTTCCAACAGGTACAGAAATTGGTGCACCAGTATCGGTGACTTCCATTCCGCGTGAGAGCCCATCAGTGGAATCCATCGCAACCGCACGGACCATGTTGCCCCCAATGTGTTGCTCCACTTCGAAGACCACTATCTTTCCTTCTTCAGTAGTGACGGTGACTGCGTTATATACCTCTGGAAGCTTTGCTCCAAATTCGATATCTACGACTGGGCCGATAATTTTTTTGATTGTACCTGTTGTTTTCATAATAATTTTATAATGCTAATAATATAATAATTTTTTAACTGACACTTGCCATACCTGCACTGATTTCCGATATTTCTTGGGTGATACTTGCTTGGCGGGCTTTGTTAAATACTAAGGTGAGGTCGTCGATCATTTCTCCTGCGGCTTCACTTGCGTTCTTCATGGCGACCATTCGAGAAGATTGTTCAGACGCATTTGATTCGAGGAGCATTTGATAGAGTTGCATTCGGGATAATTTCTCTGCGAGGCTTCCAATGAGTAATTCTTGATTGCCTTCAAAGGTGTAATCGATTTTATTTACCCCTTTGTCTAATCCTTCTTTGTGTTTTTCATTATCTCCGAGGCTTTCGACTAATTCTTTTATTTGCTGTTTTGATATTGGGAGAATCTGTTTGATATTTGGCTTTTGAGTAAGAGCAGAGATGAAGTCAGTATATGCGACGAGGACTGTATCATAACTTTCTTTTTTGTATTCGTTTACGACAAAGGTCGCTACTGGGACAACGTCGGTGAGTGCGATAGTGTCTGGAAGTTCAGTAAATGATGCGATGACATTTTTCCCGATTCGGCGCATTGC
>CAZTHH010000030.1:0-4886 GCA_964613545.1 uncultured Candidatus Saccharibacteria bacterium | reverse complement strand
GCACGCTTCATCTTTGAAGCCGCCACGAGCTCCATGGCTTTCGTGATCTTCTTTGTGTTCTTCACACTCCGTATTCTATTTTTAATTATTTTTCCAGATGCCATAAAATTTTATTCCCCTATCAATTTCTCTCGAGCCTCAGGTCTATGTGTTACAAATAATCCAGCTATTTCATCATTTTCTATTGCACTTACTGAAGTAGTTAGAAATTTTTTCATATTCAATAACACTGTCGCATCATCAATATTTTTATCTAAAATCTGGTTTTTCATTTCAGCAAAACCAAACTTCTCTGAAGATGTAACTCCTTCAACGTCATCTTTGGCTTTCTGTATTCCTTTTTTTAAACCTTCATTTATGTTTTTAAAAAAGTTCATATGTTTTATTTCATAAACCCAGCTTTAAAATCAGCAATCGCTTTTTTGAATGCTTCTTCTGATGCATCTTCCCACATTTTTTTCTCACGGATATCAGAAAGGAATGCTTTTGCATTTACTTCTGTGTATTCAATGAGTCCTGATTCAAATTCTTTAATGCGATCAAGTGGCACATTATCCATATACCCTTTTACGAGTGCGTATAGGCTAATAACTTGATGCTCTACGATAACTGGAGAGTATTGTGGTTGCTTCAGAATTTCCACCGCACGCTTTCCTCTTTCGAGCTGGCGCTTTGTAGCATCATCAAGGTCAGAACCGAACTGTGAAAAGGCTTCAAGTTCACGGAATTGTGCGAGGTCAAGTTTCAAAGTTCCTGCAACTTTCTTCATAGCTTTAATTTGTGCAGATGAACCCACACGAGACACAGAAAATCCAACGTTTACTGCAGGGCGGATACCTTTATAGAAGAGATCTGTTTCGAGGAAGATTTGTCCGTCAGTAATTGAAATCACGTTTGTCGGGATGTATGCAGAGATGTCGCCAGCTTGCGTTTCAATAATTGGAAGCGCAGTAATAGATCCACCACCGTATTCTTTGTTCTTACGACATGCGCGTTCGAGGAGTCTTGAGTGAAGGTAGAACACGTCTCCTGGGTAGGCTTCACGTCCTGGTGGGCGGCGAAGGAGCAGTGAGATTTCACGATATGCGACTGCGTGCTTTGAAAGATCATCGTAAATAATGAGCACGTCCTGGCCTTTATCCATAAAATATTCAGCGATAGAAACTCCAGTATATGGAGCGATATATGAAAGTGCTGCTGGCTCGGAAGCACCTGCAGAAACGATGATTGTGTAATCCATCGCACCACCTTCTTCGAGGCGGGCTTGGAGTTTACGGAGTTTAGAATCTTTTTGGCCGATTGAAACGTACACACAAATCATGTTTTGGCCTTTTTGGTTTAGAATTGCATCGATGGCGATTGCTGTCTTTCCTGTCTGACGGTCACCGATGATAAGCTCACGCTGTCCGCGACCGATTGGAATAAGTGTATCGATTGCTTTGATTCCAGTCTGCACTGGCTGATCAACTGATTGGCGAGTAATAACTCCAGACGCAACACGTTCGATAGGATATGCCTCTTTTGTTTTAAGGGCACCTTTTCCATCAATTGCTTCACCACGTGCATTTACTACACGGCCGATGAGTTCATCACCCACATTTACTTCAAGAATTTTACCAGTTGCTTTTACTTCATCACCTTCTTTGATTCCAGAAAATTCACCAAGAATAATCACTCCGACTGAATCTTCTTCGAGGTTAAGTGCTACGCCTACAGTACCATCTGGGAATGTCACCATTTCTGATGCTTTTACTTCTGAAAGGCCAGAAATTTTTGCGATACCGTCAAACACTTCCACAACTTTGCCCACCTTTTCTACCTTTGCATTTCCTTCAAAGTGTTCAATCTGTTTTCTTAAATTTTCTACAATATTATTTTTGGCCATAAAATTAATTCTTTAGTAATTGTGTTTGTAATTGGTGAATTCTGTTTGAAAGGGTGAGGTCCAGGACTTCGTCTTTTGTGCTGAGATGGATTCCTGCAATAAGACTTTCGTCAATTTTCTCTTCTAATTCCACATGCTCTTTGTCGTAATAGTGTTTCAAGAAGTGGATGATGTCTGCGAGACTTTTCTCTCCGAGAGGGCGACTGCTTTTTACTACTGCTCGTAATCTTCCCTCCCCTTCATCTTCTAACTCTTGTATTTTTTTTAAGAGCTTCTTATGTTCTTTCATGAGCCTATTTCTTGTGAGAAGCTTTATGACATTTTCATTTATTTGGGTGCGTACAGAAGGAGAAGCATCTTTACTTGCTTCGTATACCGCTTTTGCAATTGTATCTATCTGTAGCTTTGCCATATTTATGAAATCTTACTAATACGATTAGTTACTTTTTTGTCGATTGAAGCATCAGTAATATCAGTGAGGAGCTTTTCTGTAGCGCCGACGACAAGTGATACAATTTCACGCTTTGCATCTTCTACCATCTTTGCTTTTTCATTTTCAAGATTCTTTTTTCCTGCGGCGATCATTGATTCTACATCAGCTTGTGCGCGAGCGAGCATCTCAGTTTTCTTTGCTTCAGCTTCTTTCTTTCCTTCTTGAAAAATTTCATGCGCTTCTGTGCGGGCCTGAGCAAGGACTTTTTCATATTCAGCTTTTGAGGCGGCTAAGAGTGCTGCATTTTCTTTTGCGTCATTTAATCCGCCAACAATCTTCGCCTCACGCTCCGCCATTAATTTACGAAGTGGCTTTAATACGAGAAAATAGAGAATGACAAGTACAACACCAAAGTTTATTGCCTGTGCGATGATAATTTTCCAATCGATATGAAATGTAGTGATGAATGAATCCATAGAATAAAATTATTTTGTAAAATTTCGCTCCTTGCCCCTCATGCGTAGGATAGGCTACTCATGAGATGCAAATAGCGAACTATTTGATTGAGAATGCAATAACGAGAGCGTAAATCGCCACCGCTTCTGCGAACGCACAAGCGATAAGCATAGGAACGAAAATTTTTCCAGACGCTTCAGGATTTCGTCCAATAGCTTCCATCGCTTTTGAGCCGATCAATCCAATGGCGATAGCTGGAGCGATTGCACCAACTGCAATAGTTGCTGCTTTTGCAATTTCTGGTATATGTGTGATTGTTTCAGTCATATTGTTTATTTTATTAATTAATAATGTTTGACCTCAAATTTAATGCGCAATGTCTGCGTGCGCGGTCTGTCCGTGATCTCCTTTTTCCTCGTGGTGTTCATCGTCATGATCTTGTGATGCAATCGTGTAGTACACTAATGTGAGGATTGCAAAGATGAATGCTTGGATTACTCCTACAAACACTTCTAGGATTAGGAATGGTGTAGGTAGTAAGTATGCAAATAATGCACCCATTGATGCGAGGAGGACTTCTCCTGCGAAAACGTTTCCAAAGAGACGGAATGAGAGCGAAGCAATTTTTGCCATTTCTCCTACGAGCTCAAGAGCACTCACGAAAACCATAATTGGAGCGGTAAGTAATACCAAAGGATCTTTACGAATCTTGGTAAAAATCCCCCCAATCGCATTCAGATTAACATATTTATTCAAAGTTTTCCAGAGCCCTATAGTGAAAACACCAAAGAGGTTTGCTCCTAATACCGATAAAATAGCAAGTGGGAGTGTGCCATTAATATCAGCTGTACCACTTCTAATGATTGGAATGAATGCTTTACCATGCTCAGTCATTTCAATAATTCCAAACCCTCCGACTGGAAGTATTCCGAGCCAGTTGTTTAGGAGAACGATGAAGAATACGGAGAAAACTATAGGGAAAGCTTTGTTTGTGATGACTCTGCTTTGAGTTACTTGATCGCAAAGGTTTAAAGCACCATCGATTACTATTTCAAAAAGATTCTGGATGCCTTTTGGTATTTTTTTGAGTTTGAGGCGTACGGCAATACCGATTATAAGAATAATGAGTACTACGATCCAGCTTGTAAAAAGGGCGTTCGTAATCGTAAAGTTACCAATATGAAAGATTGGTTCTGCGTACAGCGTGGATTCATGAAGGAGTTCACCATGTCCTTCTTGCACAGTCCCAGTAGTTGCTGTGTGTGTTTCTGTATTTAATTCTATCTCTGCGTGATTATTTTCTTGGGTCATTTGTTTCCTTTAAGCTTTTTATATATTCTTTTGAAATTTTTACAATTTTGATGCCAGTGATGATAAATGAAATGGTCAGCGTGGTGAGAACTATCCATGGCTGGGTACCATATTTTGCATCAAGATAATTACCGATGAACACACCTAGAATAACTGGTACAAAAATCCATGATGAAATCTGTATGAATACTTTCATAGTGAGCGTGGATGGAATCGGACCATCGACCTCTGTCTTATCAGGACAGCGTTCTACCACTGAACTACACGCTCATATATATTTAAGATGTAAAAAATTTATAGTAACTATTACACTATAAAAGGCTCTTGTTTGGAGAGCATTTAAAATATAGCAAAAATAAGCCTTTTATGCAATAAAAATTTAAAGCCCAACATTTTGGGGGTTGGGCTTTTAATTCTTGTGATAATAGCTGATGTCTGTTTGGTTTTTAATATCTTTGTATCGTATTTTTTTCTTTGGGTGTATGTGTATGCCACCAAAAATAAACAATAACGACACACAGAGTAATTCAGTGTTGACCAGCTTGTTGATGTTTGCATAGTCTATAAAATAGATAATAAGACCAAGAATTCCAATGACAATACAGCTAATTGAAGGTATTTTATTTTTCATGACAGAGAGTATTTTCAAAACTATATCATAAATCTATACAAAAATCCCCTTCTCTTTCGAGTTGGGGATTTTTGTAGAATACTATTTCTAGTATTAGCGACGGTAACCACCTTGGCCACCTGATTGTGGGCGAGCTTCCATAGGGCGAGCTTCGTTCACTGTAAGGTTAC
>CAZTHH010000029.1:0-6510 GCA_964613545.1 uncultured Candidatus Saccharibacteria bacterium | reverse complement strand
AAGGGTTATCCTTTCCAAATAATATTCTTCATTAGGAATTATGGCATGACCTTGGAGAAAAGAAGTCTATTCATCTTTCAAAATGGCCAAAACATAATGAAAAGAAAATTATCGAAGAAACACTAAAAATTGGAGTTTCGGTAAATGGAAAAGTCCGTGCGGAATTAGCAATTACTCCTGATATGACTGAAGAGGAAATAAAGGCCATGGCACATAAAGACGAAGGGGTCATCAAGTGGCTTGAAGGTAAAGAAATCAAGCGCACTATCTATGTAAAGGGGAGACTTGTGAACATTGTTATCTAGTAAAATTATTCTATTTTGGGTATACTATGATTATTATTAATTCATAGTATATACACATGGAATCCAAAAAACTTAGATTATTAAACTCACTCTCGTTTGGCACACTTATTGCTACCGTATTTCTCTCAATTTTCTTTTTTGTACCGTACGTGACCGTCTCACTCGATGTTTCAAAAGGATTCCTCCTCTCTCTTGGAGTCACTATTTCAATTTTCTTTTGGCTCATGGCTCGCTTGGTAGATGGAAAGTTTACTATTCCAAAGGATCGGATTATACTATTTGCTTTCTTTATTCCTTGCGTATTTTTCATCGCTTCTTTTTTCTCTTCGTCTCTGTACCTTTCGTTTTTTGGGCGAGGGTTTGAAGTAGGGACATTTGGAATGATGCTTGTATTCTTCCTTGTGTTCTTTCTTTCATCTATCTATTTCCAAACAGACAAAAGAATGCATACAGTGTATACAGCATTGTATAGTGGCGCGGCTGTCCTTATGCTATTTGAGCTCGGGCACATCTTTATAAATATGAATAGCATCTTCCCTGGAATGCTTGCTGGTGTTCCATTCAATAATTTACTCGGAACGTGGAATAATTTTGCACTGTTTATTGGAGGTATGATACTCCTCGCACTTACTACACTTGATTTTACACAAGTAAAAAAAGCAAAAAATGTATTCCTCTCTATGTTTATTTTGATAGGACTTTTCTTTCTGACGTTAGTCAATTCATCTTTTGTTTGGCTACTCGTTGGTATTTTTGCACTTATTATTTTTGTATATAAACTTTCTCAGCATCGCGAAGGAGCAGGTACACTTCGGTCAATTCCAATCGCGACATTTATCGTCGTACTATGTTCACTACTCTTTTTAATCGGTAGTGATTCATTTGGCGGAGTAGTGGCTCAATACTTTGGTGTATCAAATGCAGAAATTTATCCATCATTTTCTGGTACCATCAATGTTGCACTCCATGCGTTAAAACATAATCCGGTTTTTGGTACTGGACCAAATACATTTCTCCTTGATTGGTCTATGTGGCATCCAACTTCTATTCTCGCTACTCAATTTTGGAATAGTGATTTCAATAGTTCTTTTGGTCTTATTCCGACATTCCTCGTCACCACAGGGATTATGGGATTTATGGTATGGATGCTTTTCTTTGTTGTATACATACTTCGAGGAATCCAATCAATGCGTGTGGCGCTTTCCAATACACTAGCAAGTTACTATATTCTCAGTTCTTTATTCGTCTCGCTCTACTTTTGGGTTGCGGTCATTTTTTCAACACCAAACACAATTTGTATCATGGTTGCTTTTGTGATGAGTGGAGTGTTCTTGGGAGCGCTCGTGCACACAAAAGCAATACAAGTATATGATAATTCATTTTTAAAAGATCCTCGTATGAGCTTCTTTTCCATCTTGGCATTAGTAGTACTCATGATTACTGCAATAGCAACTTGTTATGTCTACACAGAAAAATTTGCGGCATATGTGTATTTTTCAAACAGTAGTCCAAAGGATTCTACCTTAGCATCACTTCGTGATTCAGAAATTAGCTTAATAAAAGCAAGCACACTCGACAAGAATGATGTTTACTATCGCGCATTATCACAGGTATACTTAGCACAAATTCAAACAATCGTATCTGATAAAACAATTTCACCAGACACAATGAAAGCCACCGTACAGCAGTTACTTACTAATCTAGAAAATACCGGACAGCAAGCAGTAGCGCAAAATCCAAAATACTATATGAACTGGATTAACTTGGGTGATGTGTACAGCTCACTAGTGAATTTAGGAGTAACAGGAAGTTACGACAACAGTGCTAGTGCATACAATAAAGCCTTTGCACTCACACCACATAATCCAAGTATTTTGTTATCTCTTGCACAACTTGAAATAAATCATAAGAGTAATGATAAGGCTCGTGAATACATCAATCAAGCACTTGCGATGAAGCCGAATTACACAGACGCCATTTTTACGCTCGCTCAAATAGAGGCAAGTGAAGGAAACTTAAAGAATGCGATTACCCAAGCAGAACACGCTGCCCAAGTTGCTCCTGGTGATGAAACTGTATTTTTCCGTCTCGGAATGCTTCGGTATAATAATACTGATTATAGTGGTGCAGTCAGTGCATTTGAAACTGCCGTACGAATTAATCCAAATTATTACAATGCACGATACTTCCTCGCACTTTCATATCAGAAAGTGGGAAGAGTTGATGATGCAAAAACACAGCTAAATTTCCTTGGTACTATTTTCCCAGATAATCAAGATATTAAAAATGCATTAAATGGAAATACCACACCAGCGGTGACTCCAGCAAAGGCAACTGACAAAACAAAAAAGCTCCCATTACCAGAAAAGAAATCTTAAATAATGGTAAAGAAGCTTTTTTCATTTCTCAATAAAGAATTTCATTCCATAAACGAAGCTGCACTTCTTCTTGGTGGGTTTGCGTTCCTCTCTCAAATATTAGGACTCGTACGTGACCGATTGCTTGCGCACCTAGTGGGTGCAGGAAGTGTGCTTGATGTGTATTATGCAGCATTTCGCGTGCCGGACTTTCTATATGTATCACTTGGATCTTTGGCAAGCGTGACGGTACTGCTGCCATTTATCGTAAAGAGAATGGGTGGGAGTACTACCTACAATGATGAAGTGCGGAAATTTATGAATAATACTTTTTCTGCTTTTCTTGTATGTATGCTCGCCGTCTGTCTGCTCGTATTTATTTTCATGCCGTCCATCGCGCGGATTATTGCTCCTGGGTTCAATGAAATGCAATATACGCTCCTTGTGCATACAAGCCGGCTTATGCTTTTGTCTCCAATTTTAATTGGTATTTCTAATTTACTTGGCACGATTACACAGCTCGCAAAGAAGTTCTTTATCTTTTCTTTGTCGCCCGTATTTTATAATGCCGGAATCATTCTGGGAATCGTATTTTTGTATCCAGTATTTGGTGTGCAAGGGCTTGGGCTTGGGGTGATTATCGGGGCAGTGCTCCACCTTATTATCCAGCTTCCGACAGTTCGCAGTGTGGGTGTCTCGCTCTCATTTATCAGGCATATTGATTGGAAAGAAATTTATAGCATCGTAAAAGTCTCACTTCCACGCACACTCACCATGAGTCTTGGTAGTATTTCATTTATGGTGCTCATCGCTCTCGCTTCGCATTTAGTGCCAGGTTCTATTTCACTGTTTACTTTTTCATTTAATTTACAGTCTGTGCCGGTGGGTATTATTGGCATATCGTATTCAGTTGCAGCATTTCCAATGCTGGTGCGTACCTATACGGAAAAAAATATGGAAAGTTTTCGTGCACAGATTGTGGAGGGTGCACGGCAGATCATCTTTTGGTCACTTCCGGTCACCGTGCTCTTTATTGTTCTTCGCGCACAAATTGTACGTGTAATTCTCGGATCGAATACTTTTTCTTGGGGGCAGACACGCCTTACCGCTGCCGGAGTCGCGCTCTTTGTTATATCACTCGCATCACAAGCGCTCGTGTTACTCCTCGTTCGCGGATATTATGCAGCAGGGAATACAAAGAAGCCACTGGTTATTAATCTATGTGCATCTATTCTAGTAATTATTTTTGGATATACTTTTGTCCAGTTGTTTCAGTCACATCCAGAAATGCAGTATTATGTAGAATCTTTCCTTCGTGTGGATGGTGTGCCTGGGACGGTCATGCTGGCACTCCCGCTGGCATATGCGCTCGGTTCGCTTGTTAATGTTGCATTACTTTGGAAAATTTTTCACCGCGATTTTCTTGTGGGGTATTATTCAGGATTACGACGAACTGCATTTGAAGTGGGAAGTGCCTCTATCATTCTTGGAATCGTCGCGTATTACATGCTCACTATTTTTGATGATCTTTTTTCTTTAAGTACATTTATGGGAGTCTTTTTGCAAGGATTCTGCTCAGGCCTTGTGGGTATTGTCGCTTTTTGTGGCATTTTGATTCTATATAAAAATAAAGAATACAAAGCAGTGGTCCGTGCACTTCGAAAGAAATTCTGGCAACATCGTGTGATTGCTCCTGAACAAGCAGAACTCTAATTTTTGTTTTTAAAACATTTTTGCTACTATATACGAATGCCTTTATTTAAGGGGATATTTAAATACGTGTGGCCACAAATGCGAAAGTACAAAAAAATGCTTGTACTGGTTTTTATCAATTTTACTATTGCATTTAGTGTAAGTTCTACGTTTCGCCCCTATTTCTTCAAACAACTTATCGATACCATTTCAAATAATCCAGTACATTCCATGGTATCAAAGAAGGTATTACTTCTCGTTTTTCTTATAATTGGGTTTAATTTCGTTATTTTCTTTACTCGTCGTATTGGTAAATTTCTTCATTTGGAATTTGAAATAAATGTCACAAAAGAATTACGTAAACTTTCTTTTGAAAAAATTATTGCTCAATCACAAACATTTTTTGCCGATACTTTTTCTGGTTCATTGGTTACAAAATCACGACGTTTTGTTGGTGGTTTTGAAATAATGTTTGATATTGTTATTTTTAATTTTCTTAGTGTTTTTGTGTCGCTTGTCGGTATTTTTATTGTGGTTACATCTGAGTCCACATTATTAAGTCTTATATTTTCTATATGGCTTGTTTTTTATATTTTATTTATTTTATTTTTTATAAAAAAGAAAATGGCACTTGATATGATGGAAGCCAAGTCTGATTCACGTATTGGAGGGAGGCTTGCTGATGTATTTGGTAATATTCTTGCTTTAAAAATTTTTTCAGCACAAAATGATGAACGACGTTCATTCCATAAGGTTGCTGATGAAGCAGCACAAATTAGTAAAGATGCTTGGTTTATGGGTGGTAAAATTGAAATTTTACAAGGAATTTTAATTTTTGGTTTACAAAGTTTTGTATTGTATGTTTTGATACGATTATGGATTGTAGATAGAATTACTACTGGTACTGTTGTGTTGGTGCAAATGTATATTGTGATGCTTTCGGATCAGATTTGGGATTTTGGTAACTCATTAACTCGTTTTATGAAGCACGCAGCAGACATGAAAGAAGTTGTTGATATTTTTGAGACGATTCCCGATATCCAAGACCCAATAAACCCAGAAGAATCTAAAATGACAAAAGGAAATATTGTATTTAATAATGTTGCATTTAAATACAAAAATAGTCAGGAAGTATTTAAGAATTTTAATTTGGATATTAAGCCAGGAGAACGTATTGGGCTTGTCGGGCACTCTGGTGCTGGGAAGTCTACATTCACGAATCTTATTTTACGTTTTGCTGATGTGTCAGAAGGAAGCATTACGATTGATGGACAAGATGTGCGAAATGTCACTCAAGATGATTTGCGTAGTGCTATTTCCTATGTGCCCCAAGAATCAATTTTATTCCACCGCAGTATTCGTGAAAATATCACTTATGGAAAGCCTGATGCTACCGAAGAAGAAATTATTGCTGTGGCAAAGAAAGCACATTCACATGAATTTATTAGTAAATTACAGTATGGATATGACACACTCGTTGGTGAGCGTGGGGTAAAGCTTTCTGGTGGTGAACGTCAGCGTGTAGCGATCGCGCGCGCAATGATCAAAGATGCACCAATCCTTATTCTTGACGAAGCGACAAGCTCACTCGACAGTATTTCTGAGCAATATATCCAAGATGCTTTCAATGAACTTATGAAAGGGAAGACGACTATTGTGATTGCCCACCGCCTCTCTACTATTCAGAAAATGGACAGAATTTTAGTACTCGAAGATGGAGAAATTGTGGAGCAAGGTACTCATGCAGAGCTTCTTAAAAAAGACGGTGGCTATGCAGATTTGTGGAATCATCAAGTCGGCGGATTTATTGAATAAATTTTAGCCTTTTAATTTCAAGGTTTTTCTGGTAGGATAGGATTGTAATGGATACAAAGCTTATACGAAATTTCAGCATTATCGCTCATATTGATCACGGCAAGTCTACTCTTGCTGATCGAATGCTTGAAGTAACGGGGACAATTGAAAAGCGTAAAATGAAAGACCAGGTCCTCGATTCTATGGAGCTGGAGCGTGAGCGTGGAATTACTATAAAAATGCAGCCCGTAAGAATGCGATTTGCCGTAGAGAGTGAAGAGTACGTTTTAAACCTTATAGATACTCCAGGGCATATAGACTTTTCTTACGAAGTATCTCGTGCTCTAAAGGCCGTAGAAGGC
>CAZTHH010000028.1:0-6822 GCA_964613545.1 uncultured Candidatus Saccharibacteria bacterium | reverse complement strand
AATATTTCTGTTAAAATTCCACAAAATGCTTTTAAAAGAGCAGAAGAAAAAGACGAAGAACTTATCGGGGAAATTTTCCAAGATATTACATCAAAATATAATCCCCTCCCAGCAATCGAAGGATTAGATATTGTGCTTTAAAATTATGATACTTTCAATTATCGACGCAATGGGCAAGAATAATGAACTCGGAAAAGACAATCAGCTCTTATGGAATTTACCGCGCGACATGAAGCACTTCCGCGAAACAACGAGCGGGCATCCAGTAATCATGGGTCGAAAAACATTTGAATCAATTGGGCGCCCACTTCCAAAAAGAAGGAATGTCGTTATCACTCGCGATACAGAATACACAAAAAAAGGAGTGGAAGTGGTGCACTCTATGGAGGAGGCAATAGGATTATTTAAAAACACAGAAGAAGAGGCATTCATCATCGGTGGAGCCGAAATATATAAACAAGCACTCCCTTTTGCAAACAGATTATATATCACACACGTAGATGGAAATTTTGAAGCAGACGCATTTTTCCCCACAGTAAATTACAGTGAATGGAAAGAAATCTCCCGCGAACATTTTGATAAAGATGAAGAGAATAATTACCCCTGTGATTTTGTAGTATACGAGAAATAAAAAAGGAGCCATATGGCTCCTTTTCTCATGGGTCTATATCGCTCTTTACTCTGATGAATACATCTTTCCCATCAGGAGACTGGCTCTTTATGTATTTACGATTTTTATTTATTTCGATTTTTCGCACTAATTCCTTTTCTAAATCGTAGCCTAATGTCTCACACATACCGAGGAGAAAAATTGCTACATCAGCGAATTCCTCAGCCACGCCATCCTGCCCTTTATTGTATTTTGAAAATGCTTCAGAGAGCTCCTCGTGCGCACGACAAAACTCTAACGCCATATCATTAATATTAAAGCCTTTTTCTCTTTTATTTCGTATTACTTCTTCTTGTAATGATTTTAAATCTACCATTCCCCTATTCTAGTCTAAAATAGCCAAAAACAAAAGCCGTACAAGTATTCACTTGAACGGCTTTTTGTAAACAAGAAAAGCTTAGTATTGATATAAATTTTTTTCTTTATCAATACCCTTTTCAATTTCACTGTCAGGCATATCTACCTGAATATGAATAAAAAATACAACTGCCCAACGCCACTCAGACGAAAAGGCTTTTACGTAATGCGGGGTTGCTTTAAACCTACTTCCACTAACAATCTCAGCCTTTTTACCAAAGAAACATAGTGCTGTATCTTGTTTATAAGCATAATGAGTAGTAGCTTTATCTAAAAATAATCCCGGGTGTGACTCACCGAGACACAATGTAGCAAATGCCTTATCGCAATGTGCTTTTGCAAGAATATCATTTCCAGGTTTGTATAAAAGTAACCGTAACACGTTACGACGATCTTCAGGCAACAGAAGATACTTTGCTTTTATATCAAAGACTGGAAACTGGTCATCAAATTCAGAAATAATTTGAGATGCAAGCTCAGTACATTCATCGTGTAATTGAGCACAAGCATTAAACAAATCTCCATATTTAATCTCAGTAAGCTGGGGTAATAAATGGGTTAGTAAATCGGGACGATAATGAAAAAAGAATTTTTGATCGGAACTTCCTTCTCCTTTTCTTTCAATCAAACCATCGTCAGGATCATGTTTATCTCCACTTAAATCAACAAGCCATTTTTGCCTTGTCATAGGATGTTCCATTGTTAAATTTTTAAACAATGGAATTATGCGTTCAACAAGATCACTCGTGGTGATTTGTATTTCCATTCGTTGATTTTCAATCAAATCCTGGATAGATTCTTTACTTAAAATGCTCATTTTTTTATGTTTTTTCTTCATACTACCCTTTCACAGTAGAATGTCAATGAATAACAAAACAGCCCGCCGGTAAACCGGCGGGCTGTTTTTAAAATCTGTAGTTAGTCTACGATAGTGATACCTGCTGAGCGGGCTGAGCCTTCAACGATTTTCATCGCACCTTCGATGCTTTTTGCATTTAGGTCGGGCATTTTCTTTTCAGCGATAGCACGGACTTGCGCTTTGGTAATCTTTCCTACTTTTGAAGTATTTGGTTTACCAGAACCCTTTTCCACACCAGCTGCTTTAAGAATAAGACCTGCAACAGGAGGAGTAGTAACTACGAAGTCATATGTACGATCTTCATAAACACTAATTTTTACTCCTACGATATCGCCTGCCATTGCTTGCGTTGCTGCGTTAAACTTCTGACAGAATTCTGCAATGTTTACTCCAGCCTGACCGAGCGCAGGTCCAAGTGGTGGCGCAGGAGTTGCCTTTGCTGCAGGAATCTGTAATTTTACTTTCTTTGTGATTTTCTTTGCCATACAAATTAATTTAATTTAAATAATATATTTACCATTTCTTTATTGTGCACAATCAGGAGAAGCGCCCTCATATGCATAATAAATATTCCACTTACAGTTTCTTTATCTGAAGGAAATCAAGTTCAACTGGTGTCTCACGTCCGAACATTGATACCAATACCTTTACCTTTCCTCTATCCTGATCAATCTCTGAAACCTTTCCTTCCAAATCTTTAAACGGACCATCAGCAATGCGAACCATTTCTTCGAGAGTAAGATCAATCTGATGTTTTGCTTTTTCATTACCATCCATTCGAGAGAAGAGTTCATCTACTTCCTTTTTATCAAGTGGGACTGGGTTTACTCCAGCACCAACGAATCCAGTCACGCGAGGAGTGTTACGTACGACGTACCAAGAGTTATCATCCACAATCATATCTACGAGTACATATCCAGGGTATATCTTCTCTTCTACTTCAGCACGCTTACTTCCCTTTATCTTGATCTTTTTTTCAGTTGGAACAATAACATTAAAAATTTTGTCATTCATTCCAAGACTATCAATACGCTGACGCAAATTACGAAGCACGGCATTTTCATACCCTGCGTAGGTATGTATTGCATACCAATTTCTTTCTCCAAGTAGTTCTTGTTTTGCCATATGATGTTAGATTATTTTAATAAAAGTTTCTGTAGCCCTTGCGCAAAAATGAAATCAAAAAGTCCTAGGTAATACGCCACCACCACAGAAATAATAATAACAGCGAGTGTAAAATACACAGTCTGGCGACGAGTCGGCCAGGTTACATTTTTCATTTCAGCTTTTGTTTCTTTGATATATTCAATAAATTTAGACATAAATTTGAGGTATTGTACTGGGCACAAAATCGTCCCTTATTAAAAATCACCCCGAAGGGCTTATACAAAGATAATACTCTGTATACGCCATAAAGTCAATCCCGCCGTTTGTGGACGGCGGGATATGGCTTTTATTTGATTTCGTAAGTAATCGTCACACTTGTGGACACTTTATTTTCCCCTTTTGGTAAGGTTGGAGCACTTACCGTTACACTATCCATTACTCCTGCTTTTGCATACATCATTGGGTAGTTTCCACCAGCATTCTCAGAGAAAGACACAACTCCTCCTAGGTGAACTCCGAGTTCCTTTGCGAGGACTTCGGCCTTTTCTTTAGCTTTCTCTATTGCCTGCGAACGAGCAGCGTCCTTTAAAACATCTTCATCATCAATACTAAATGTCGGACCAGAAATATTTGTCACACCGAGCGCTGCGAGTCCTGTGCGTACTTCATTACCTGTATCTACTGCACGTACTTTTACTGATACAGATTGTGATGCCGTATACCCCACCACAACAGATGCTGCCTCACATGGGTATCTCACGCACACAATATTGTTTTGAGCGGGTGCGTATTTTGGAGTCACGCCACCATACTCACTCTTAACATCTTTATCTGCAATGTTTTGTTTCTTTATGTATTCAAGCACTTTAGTGATATCGGTGTTCAGAAGATTCTGTGCCTCTTTTGCAGTCTTTGCATCTTTTGAAATAGTAAATGAAAGTGTCGCAATATCTGGGATCGCAGTTACTTCACCATCAGCAGTAACTGAAATAGTACTACTTGCTTGCTCCCCTCTGCCGACATACTTACTTGCTTTTAATTCATTAATAAAAAGCACCAATACTAATAGTGATAAAAGAACCCCGAGCACTGTACACACTTTTATAAAATTTTTATTTCTCATTAATGTATCATTCATACCCCTATTATAGCACATTCTAGAAGACACAGATGATTTGACTTTTTGCCTATACGGAGTAGTATTCGAATTAAGAACTGTCGTTCTCAAAATTAAATAAAATTCTAAAAACCAATTTACCAACATGAGTTACAAAACCATCACCGACCAGCTCATCGCAGCTGCATTTGAAACAGGAGCAATTACTATTCGCCCTGAACAAAGCGTTATTTGTACAAGTCCTGTAGATCTCAACATCCAAAAGTTTACCGCAGATCATGGCCCAACGAACCTCGTCATAGAAGCACTAACAGAGAAGCTTCAACAAATCGGACTTCAAAAAGATGCAATTATTGTAGGAATTACTTTTGAAGGAATCCCTACAGGTAAATTACTTGCTCATCAGACTAAACGAAGTTTTTACGCACTCAAAAGAGATGCTGACAAGATTCCTGGAGTTGTAAACTTATGGCACAAAGATGTTGTCATTGTTACCGGAACAGTTGCAACAGGGCAAACACTTGCTGAATCAGCCTACGTAATTAATCAAGCAAATGGCGAATGTAACCATGCTTTTACTATTTTCTCCAAAGAATTTGTTGGTGCAAAAAAACTCTTTACTGGAGAAGAGAGAATTACTTCGGGTGGTCGTGGTAGCGGTAGTGATCATAAAGAAGGGAGGGATTATAGCCTATACGAAAAACAACTACCAAAATCAAATCGTACTCTTCACGCCCTCATTACCCCAAAAGATATTGCTAATTTCATCGAGCAATATAAAACCCAGACCTCTCCTGAACAAAGAGAACTACTCAAAAATTGGGTAAGCAAAAATCAAATCGAAGAAGAATCTTTGGTTTAAATTTTAGAATTCACAAACAAAAAAAATGGCTCAGAGAAATCTGAGCTATTTTTATTTATTCATTACATCACTTACCATTACTCCGTCCGCCATTGTAATCGTCCGGTCAGCGAGCTTTGCGTATTCAGGTTCGTGCGTCACCATCACAATCGTCTGCCCTTCTTTATTTAATTCCAAAAACGCTTTAATCACTTGGTCAGATGTTTCAGAATCGAGGTTTGCGGTCGGCTCATCGGCAAAAATTATTTTTGGATCATGCGCTATAGCACGCGCAATTGCCACACGTTGCTGTTGCCCGCCAGAAAGCTGACTTGGTAAATTATTCATGCGGTCCAGAATTCCCACACGTTCAAGTGCCTTTTTTGCTTTTACCTCAGCTTCTTGTTCTGTATACCCCTGCATAAGAAGTGGAAGAATTGTATTTTCAAGCGCAGTCAGTGATGGCAATATTGCATAGTCTTGGAAAATATATCCGAGGTCATTTAATCGCAAGAGTGTACGATCTTCTTCTAAAAGTGCCACACATTCTACGCCATCCACTATCACTTCCCCGCTCGTCGGAATATCAAGGAGCCCAAGCTGGTAGAGCAATGTAGACTTTCCAGAACCGGACTTTCCTGAAATGGTGAGGAATTGCCCTTTGGGTACTTCAAAAGAAAGATTATTTACCGCATAAATCTTTTGGTCACCACTCTCAAACATTTTTGTAATATTTTTTACTTGTATCATAAAATTAACGTCCCAAAATTGCACTTAATGTATTTTGCTTTACCACAAGCTTTGCAGGAATATATCCGGCAATAATCGTCGTCACGAGAAGTATCCCCGCTCGCCATAATGTCCCATCTACTGTCGCTACCAAGATCCCATCAGAGAATGGAAAGTTAATCGGGTGAACAGTAAAGAATGGCTTAATAAATACAAAAACTAAAATCATTCCAATAATCACTCCGATAAGTGCATAAATACAGGCTTGATAAATATATGAATACAGAATTGCACGCTTATTAATTCCAATTCCTTTTAAAATTCCAATAAATCTTCGGCGAGTAATCGCATTGACGAAGATAACAATAAAAATAGTAATTGAAGCAACAATGAGTCCAATACCAGAAATTGCATTACCAAGAATTCCAAAAGTGCTTTTAATATCTTTTAGGAATTTCGGAAATGCTTCTTCTGCCGTCTGCACACGAGCATATTCCCCCACTCCATTTTTTAACAGAAATTCTTGCGCAAGGACTGGGTCAGTCCCCGGGAGCAATTGAATTGCAACCGTCGTTGCGTTGAAATCATCACGTCCAATCATTTTACGCACTTCAGAATCAAGCGCTACTACAGAGGTATCAAACGTATCTACTTTACTCGATAGAATACCTTTTAAAATATATTCTTTGGAATTTTCTCCGACGGTCACCTTAATACGTGACCCGACAGATACATCTTTGAGTGTCTGAAATCCTGGAGCTTCGATTGGGGTAAATTCATACAGTAAATTTTTACCAATCAGGATGCTATCTTGATCAGTTGGTGAGAGATACGATCCACGCATCACCCCCTGCCCCATCACGAAGTTCACCCGGCTTTACGGTCTTTCGGTAATTCGATTCAATCTTTGCACTACCACTATAGCGGACCGTATGGTATTTATACCCAGGAATTGTTTTTACAATTTCAACTACTTTTTGTGTATCTAAAATATATGAGCGGTTAAGAAATGGTGAAATAATTAAATCACCAATTGCATATTTTTTCTGTGCATTTTCAGACCCCTCAATAAGCCCCACCAAAATACCTGATACCACAACCAAGTTCAAAAAGGTAAAGGTCATGACCGCAACGATAAGCAT
>CAZTHH010000027.1:0-6908 GCA_964613545.1 uncultured Candidatus Saccharibacteria bacterium | reverse complement strand
CCGCTATGCGACGTCTCCATGCCCTAGGATTACTCCTAGGGCTCTGTATGGACTAAATATAAATAGAAAGTCCACGCATGAAAAGAACATCTGCCTACATAGTAGCCGAAGACGTCTTATTTTACAAATTACATTCCACGAAGGACTTTGATACGTTCGTCGATTGGAGGATGCGTAGAAAAAAGAGTTCCTACTTTTTTACCGAACCCATTGCCGTCCCCAAATGGATTAGCGATATAAAGGTGTGCTATCGCCGTAGATTGATGCCCCATAGGCTGACTATGATCACGAAGCTTTTCAAGCGCGCTCGCAAGTCCTTCTGGGTAGCGAGTGAGGAGTGCACCAGATGCATCAGCGAGGTATTCACGCTTACGAGAGATCGCAAGCTGAAGTAATGTCGCCATAATTGGTGCCAAAATTGAAAGCACCACACCAATAATCATCACCATCGCACTCCCTTCTTTTTCATCACGACGCCCACTAAAAAATGTCGCCCGTAGGAGCATATCTGACATTATTGAAATGAAACCAACGAGCACGACCGCGACAGTCGAGACGAGCATATCTTTATTTCCAATATGTGAAAGTTCGTGGGCAATAACACCTTCGAGCTCAGTCTTGTTCATGATCGCAAGAAGCCCTGTCGTACACGCAACAACTGCATGATTCTTATCTCGCCCTGTCGCAAATGCATTTGGTGCACTATCCTCAATCACATATAATTTTGGCATTGGAAGCCCTGCCGTAATTGCCAAATTTTCTACTGTTGTATATAGATCAAAATATTCTTCACGTGTCGCCGGCTTTGCTCCTGCAATAGAAAGTGCAATCCTGTCTGAAAACCAATATCCGACAATATTCATTACGATAGAAAAAAGCACAAAAACATACAAAATATTTGGATTACCGTAAATTCGTGCGAACACAAACCCGAGGGCAATCACAATACCAAAAAACAAGCTCATGAGTAACCATGTCTTCCGTGTATTTACTGCTTGTTGTGTATAAATTGATGCCATCTCTATTCTTTATTATTTTTTCCAAAATTGCCAAAATTTCTTTGGTGGTTTTTCTTGTTGCACTTTATAGCTCTGACCAACACTTACAAACATGTGATCGTTTACTGGTTTCCCGTCAACAGAAACAATCATATTATTTTCTATATCTCTTTTTACCTTTGCAATCTTTTCTCTGTTTTCTTCTTCTTTATTGAGCTCTGCAAAAAATTCTGCATTTTGCTGCTCAACTGTTTTTTCTACTTTTGGAACTTCTATAGATTCTGATACAGACGGGACTTGTTCTGTCTTTGAACCTTCTTGCTTATTACTATTCATTCCTTCTTTAAACATATTAAAGTGTTTCGTTATTTATTGTAAAAGTAAGTGTATCGATATCAACAGCTTCCAAACCAAACTCCGACCCCGCAGGACCATCTTTAGAAAGTGTTACCGTAAGATTTTCTGGATGTTTCTCGGCTACTGCATACTCCACACCCTTATACATCACAGTGTGTCCGTTTGGTAATTTATCAAATTTTTGAAATTTATGCTCGTGTATCTTTTTTACTGCTTCTTCTCCTACAACAAAATCAAATGGGGGTTTTTCTGACATAAATAATTAATTAAATTATTAAAATTTTACTTCGACTGGTTTTGATTCTGGACCATTATCATCGATATCAAAGAATTCTTTTTTGGTAAATGAAAACATTCCGGCAAGCACATTACCTGGGAATACTTGGAGTGAGGTATTGTAATCGCGTACATTGCCATTATAGAAACGGCGCGCAGCTTGAATTTTATTTTCTGTATCAGAAAGCTCACGCTGAAGTTCCATAAAGTTTGTATTGGCTTTGAGTTCTGGGTACGCTTCGGCAATACCAAAGATTCCAGATACGGCTGCGCCGAGCATCTTTTCTGAAGTCTGATGATCCCCCATTGTCTTTGCGCCCATTGCTTGTGCACGAGCTTCGGTTACTTTTTCAAAAGCGGTACTTTCGTGAGTTGCATACCCTTTTACCGTACTCACCAAGTTTGGGATAAGGTCATAACGGCGCTTCAACTGAACCTCAATATCTGCCCATGCTTCTTCGACGCGAATCTTTCCACGAACGAATCCATTAAACATTCCAACAAATGCAAGAATAACAACTACAATAATTCCTAAAATAATATACATACAATTTAAAATTTAATTAATAAGTTTCATTTACTTCATGCGATGCTCCAGTATCTTCTGGGGATCCATAAAAAGAACGCTGACCAACAAAATACCCTGCCCAAAAACAAAAGATAATAATAAGTAATATCCCAAAAGCAGTATGCTTATTGATAAAATTATGGGTATGTAGAGGGTGATTATGATGATTACTCATGGGTGTATTGTACCAAAAAAGCTCCTGTAAATCCAGGAGCTTTTTTGTAGATACAACCTTTTATTTCTGCTTATTTAACAAAACCAAAAGTGGTGAGGCGAGGAATATGGATGAATATGTCCCAAAGAACATTCCCGCCGTGAGCATCATAGCAAAATTACGAGTAGAATGTGGTCCAAAGAATACAAGCGCGAGGAGTGATAGGATTACGGTAAGTGAAGTACAAATAGAACGAGTATACACTTGCTCCAAGCTCTTCCCTACTGTCTCTTCAAAAGTCTTATATGCATGACTACGAATATTCTCGCGGATACGATCGAATACCACAATAGTATCTGAAACAGAAAGTCCAAGGATTGTAAGGATAGCGACAACAAAGAGTGTATCTACCTCCGCACCATAGAATTTACTGAGGGCAACAAACACCCCCACTGGAATCAAGATATCATGGATGAGTGTTCCGATAGCAATAAGTCCGTATTTCCAAGAAGATACTGGCTTGCTCACTTTTCTAAATGAAAATGCAATAAAGAAAATAATTCCAAGTGACACAAGGATAAATGAGATAACAGACTTACGTACGAGCTCTGCTCCTACAGATGGACCAATAGAAGTGAAAGACTTTTCTGTCGCTCCTACCCCCATTGCAGCAAGCACTGACACACGCTCTCCCTCTGTAAGGACACGAGTCTTTACACTATAACTATCAACGCCAGAACCCTGCACAATAGACTCCCCAAGGGCAAGAGTTTTCAAACTTGCTTCAATCACTGATTGCTCTGGTCGAGCACCAGTATATGATACCTCCATTTGAGATCCCCCCTTAAAATCAATTCCGAAATTCAATCCAAAAGTGAAAATGGAAATAAGTGAAAGACCTACTAGAATAGCAGAGAGAGCAACGAACACTTTTTTGTATTTAATGACAAACATAAATTATTTTTTATTAGCTGAACTAAATCCCGACCCAAACAAGAAGCGAATTGCTTTACTTGTCTTTGTAATGTTAAGTGCATAAAGGAATAAACGACTTACAGAAATTGCAGAAATAAGAGAAACGATTACTCCAATAAGAAATGTAAGCGCAAACCCTTTAATGAGTGACGTACCAAACCAGAAGAGAATGAGTGCTGTAATTACACTAGAAGTGCTTGAATCACGAATAGAAAACCATGCGTGAGAGAATCCATTCTTTATTGCATCGCTAATATTGCGACCACCCTTGAGCTCTTCTTTAATACGTTCAAAGATAAGCACATTGGCATCCACCGCAATACCAATCGAGATAATGAATCCGGCGACACCTGCTGCAGTAAGAGTAACTGGGACGAGTTTAAAGATTGCAAGCATTGCAGTTACATAGATAGAAAGTGCAAGCACGGCAATCATTCCAGGAAGTCTGTACCAAAGAATAAGGAATAGTGCGATTGCAAGAAATCCAATGAGTGCTGCTTTCAGTCCAGCGTGAACTGCTTGTACTCCAAGTGATGGACCGATAGTTTCGGTAGAAATTTTTTCAATTGGAACTGGGAGCGCACCAGAATTAAGGCGCCCAACAAGTGTCTTTGCTTCTGTTGCAGTAAAGTTACCACTAATTTGTGCCTGCCCACCAGTAATAGCTTCACGCACCACCGGAGTAGAAATTGGAGACCCATCAAGGAAAATTGCTACCGATTTACCTACATTTTCACGAGTAATTTTTTCAAATAGTTTTGAGCCTTCGTCGTTGAATTGTAGTGACACTTTTGGTTCACCAGTAGTCTGGTCAAATTCAAGGACTGCTTTATCGAGATATCTACCAGTGAGCTCTGTAGAAACGTACTGAGAATCCAAATCAACTTTTATCGCACCATCTTTTCCAAGAGTTGCAGTTTGCATTGCGCCTTTTGCTGCTTCTGTTTTAAATTCAAGTAATGGTGTCTGTCCGATCATTGCAACTGCTTTTGCAACGTCAGTCTCACCAGGAAGATCCACAATAAGACGTTCTTCGCCTTGATTTGAAAATCCACCATGCTCTACTTGTACACTTGGCTCTGAAACACCAAAGATATTTACACGACGCTCAATTACATCACGAAGTGATGCCATCGCATTTGCTACTTCTTCTGGCTTTACCTTTGAAACATCAGCACGATACACAAGGTGAATTCCACCTGAAAGATCGAGCCCTAATTTAAACGGATATTTTGCAAGGGTCGCATGTTTTTCAGCCTGTGCTGTATCACGATGCGCCATTTCTGACTTAAATACGAATAATCCTATAAGCACCCCGAGCAGTACGATTAGTATTGCTGTAATTCTTGTTTTCCACATAATAGGCCTATTTTATAGGCTTTGAAGCAAAAAAGCAATGCTTCCCTAGCATTGCTTTTTTCTATAATTATAGTGTTATTTATGGAAGTGTAGTAAAACTAAGAGTAGTACTACTTTCAGTTTGGATACCCTTGCTCGAAGCCCATTGTCCGGTGAGATTATAGTAATATTTCGTATTAGCTTTGAGTCCAGTTAAAGAAACATATAGATTTGTATTTGGAACATTCGGAGTAAAACCTTGTGCAGCTTTTTTACCAATGAACACACCAGGAGTAAGACCATAATTAAAATCAATAGATTGAAAAGCGGAAGTAGATGAGCCAGTAAGCACCACAGATGTTTTTGTTATTTGACTTGCACCAATAGTTTTCAATGAAGGTATTGATGTCCTGAACGCTAATCCATAAGGCCAGGTCGCCAATTTACTACCATTTATTGTCGTATACGCCATATACCCCCAGTAATACGTTGTATTCGGCTCCAACCCTGTTAAGCTTGTTGTAATAAGCTTAGTTTGCCCCGTATACGGAGAACGAGTTGTTCTGTTTTTGTATTCCCCATACCCATTCGGAACTCCTCCTATATTAGAAACCTTATTCACCTTATCGTAACTAAAATTTACATACGTTGGAACCATAGGCCAATTTGAATAATTCACATTAGTAAAATTCAAAGAGAGTGTCGCTCCTGTTTCTGTAACATTAATCGCCTTTGCTATAAAACGACTTGGCGTACAACCAAACGGGCATGGACCCACCGCAGAAGTTAATTGTTCACCAGGAACTAAGTCAACAAGAGAAACATTAAAGTTTATAAAATATACAACAAATACAGTGAGTGCAATTAATCCGAGAATGATATTCTCTTTATATTTTTTCATGTATTTATTGTAGCACATTATGCACTTATAAGTATTATTAAAATAATACCACCTCCTAATATCACACGGTACCACCCAAAAGCCTCAAATGAATGTCGCTTGATATATGAAAGAAGCCATTTAATCACAATAAAGGCAACAATAAAAGAAACCAAAAACCCAATAAATATAGTATTCCACTCATCCCCAGAAAATGAAAGTCCAGATTTATAAATATCATATACCGTCGCTGCAAGCATTGTAGGGATGGCAAGCGTAAAAGAAAATTCAGTAATTAATGCTTTCGGGAGGCCGAGCATACGGCCTCCGATAATAACAGCGCCAGAACGAGATACACCCGGAATTACTGCGAGTGCCTGAATCACACCTATAGAAAGGAGATTTTTAACAGAAAGCTGTTCTACTGAAATATCAGACACAACAACTGTTTGTTTTGACTGTGCACGTTCGTAAAGAATAATGATGATACCCCCAAGAAGGAGTGTCGCCCCTGCAATAGCAGGATTTCCAAGTAAAAAGTTTTTAATAATTTTATAAAGTAAAAATCCTATAATTCCGGTGGGAATAAATGCAATACAAATATTTTTTATATATTTATAGGAAGTTAAAATCTTTTTTCCATATACTACAATCACTGCAAATATAGCCCCTAGTTGAATAATAATTTCAAAACTTTTTACAAATGCATCCGCAGGTATTGAAAGTAGCGCGCGCAGAATATCGATATGTGCAGTTGAAGAAATTGGTAAAAATTCAGTCAGTCCTTCTATAACACCAAGTAAAATTGTATGGAGTAAACTCATATCTTTTTAAATAATTTAATAAATAAGTATCCTACAATACCACCAACAATCGCCCCGCCAATAATATCAATAGGATAATGTACCCCAATAACAATACGTGAAAGACCAATAAGCATTGCGATAACACCCAGAATAATACCGAGTTTTTTATTTAAGAAATAACTGACCACCGCAAGTCCAGTAAATACTGCCATATGCTCTGAAGGGAAACCGGAGCTACTTTCATAAGCAAGCGGAGTTATTGCCATATCAACAAACGGTCGCGCAGTGTGGAATATCATTTTCAAAATACGTGCCAAAAACCACGCACCCATCCCCGCAAGAAATAGTAAAGAAAAACCAAACATTTTCTTTTTATAAAAAAGAATAATCCCAACACATAAAAGAATTGGTAATATATAAGCAACTGGATATGATAAAAAAAGTGCACTCTTTGTAATGAAAGGATATTTTGAAAGTGAAAAAAATAAATTAAAAATAGTTTGATTCATATATTATTTAGGTAGTGAAGACACGCACCCCTCTGCGACTTTGCATA
>CAZTHH010000026.1:0-7016 GCA_964613545.1 uncultured Candidatus Saccharibacteria bacterium | reverse complement strand
CATGAGAAGCATTATCTCCCAAACAAGAATGACACCATTTTACTCATTGGATATCAGTCAGTGGGAACTCTCGGTAGACTGATTCAAGAAGGGGTAAAGAAGCTCCATATCCAGAGCGAAGAAATTCCTCTTCGGGCTCGTGTGGAAATGATTAGTGGATATTCTGGACATAAAGATTCTGATCACTTAGTGAAATTCGTTGCCGACACTGCTAAAAGTCTCAAGCGAGTATTTACTGTAATGGGGGAGCCGAAGTCAGCATTTTTCCTTGCTCAAAAACTTAAAGATAATCTCAGTATTCAGACAGAAAGCCCCCAAGCAGGGGATGTAATCATGCTTGATTGTAAATAATCTTTGTTATTTATACATATATGCTATAATAAGGAGACAATTATTAGCTCATTTGTTCATTTGCCATGTCACCATATAAACATTTTATTTTCATACTGATTCTTACGGTTGTATTGCCTATCAATCATGTTTTTGCTAAACAGGAGGCAATTAATGTTATTGGACAGCTTGATAGTAGTGGCGCAGTGAGTTATACTCAAGGATTTTCCAGAAGTAATACTGGTTTTAATGCTGCGTACGATGGTGCAACTTATTTAGCGGCACCACAGGCCGCATCCATTGTAGATACGGTAAATCACCGTCTTTTTGTGACGGATTCTGCAAATGCTCGTATTCTTATTTATAATTTAGATTCTTCTACTAATAGTCTTGTAGATCATGCTGCGGACTATGTGATTGGGCAACAAAATTTTCAATCAAATCACTTTGGTAATGGGCGAACTGGTCTTTCGAGTCCTGTTGGTATGGCGTGGGACCCTACTAATAAAAGATTGTTTGTATCTGACTCAAATTTACAACGGGTGACTGTATACGATCTTTCAAGTGGAATTACTAATGGCATGAGTGCGAGCTATGTATTAGGACAGTCTTCATTTAGCGGGCAAACAGGTGGAACAACACAAAGTACCTTCACTACTCCGGAGCAAATGGCATATAGTGATAGTTCAAAATATTTGTATGTTGCTGATTATAGCAATAGCCGTGTAATGGTTTTCGATCTTTCAGCTGGCATTACAAATGGGATGAACGCAACGTATGTAATTGGTCAAGCAAATTTTACCACTTCTACGGGGACTACGACACAATCAGGATTAAAAAATCCAATTGGTGTGGCTGTGGATGATACAAATCATCGTCTATTTGTAAGTGACCTAACAAACAGGAGAGTGATGGTATATGATACTTCAGCACTTGCTACAGGAATGAATGCATCAAATGTAATTGGGCAAGCTGGTTTTACTACTGCAACTGCGAGTTTAACTGCCGCAGGGATGAGCCAGCCTCGTGAAATAGCGTATGATTCTACAAATAATCGTCTTTTTGTTGCTGATTTAACATATAATCGTGTGCTTGTATTTGCGACTACCTCTATTAGTAATGGAATGAGCGCTTCATATGAGCTTGGGCAAGCTGCTGGGGGGACTGCTTTTACTACTTCTGCAGCAGCAGCGACTGCCGCAGGGATGAGCCAGCCTACTGGTGTCGGATATGACAGTGTGAATGACAGATTGTATGTTACGCTATTTGCTCAAAATAGAATTACTATATTTAACTTGGCTTCTATTGCAAACGGCATGAGCGCAAGTGATGTGCTTGGTCAAGTAGATAGTGGAGGTTCTGTGAGTTTTACTACTACAGGATTAAACACTCCTTCCGGGGTTTCTATTGTTGCTAATGCCTATAGTTTTCATGGTGGGCCTGACGGTATGACAATGGATACCGTGAATCATCGTCTTTTTGTGAGTGATACTTCGGCTCGTGTTTTGGTCTATAATCTCAATTCATCAAATGTACTCGTTGATTATACAGCAGATTATGTGATTGGACAGAGCGGATTCACTACTACTACATCCGCGTGTACACAAGCAGGTCTTGGTGACCCACGACAGCTTGCATATGATTCTACCAATGATCGCTTGTTTGTTGCTGATCGTTCAAAACGTCGTGTAATGGTATATGACACAAGTAATCTTTCTACAGGAATGAACGCAAGCTATGTCCTTGGACAGACTGGTTTTACTACTTGTACTCAATCAGCAACGCAAACAAATTTTACTGATACATGGGCAGTTGCATACGACGATGCTCGTCAATATCTTTTTGTTGCCGATACAGCCCGTGTTCTTGTGTTCGATCTTTCAACTTCTATTTCGACTGGAATGGCAGCAAGTTATGTACTCGGCACCACTTCTTTTACCTCAGTTACTGTTGGAACAACACAAAGTACTTTCTTGGGTGTGGTAAGTCGTCTTGCGTATGATCCGACTACCAAATATCTTTTTGCTTCTGATAACGGCTCAAACCGTGTACTTGTTTTTAATACAACAACAATTACAAATGGTATGAATGCTAGTTATGTTCTCGGTCAGACTGATTTTACTTCAGCTAATGCCGGTGCGGATCAAAATCACTTCAACTTTGTCACTGGACTATTTTATGATACTACCGGTAAAAGATTATTTGTATCTGATTATTATAATTCACGTACACTCTTGTTTGATTTGTCTTCTGGTATCACAAATGGAATGAATGCTGTCTCTGTAATTGGTCAAGATAGTTTTACTGATACTGAGCCGGCAACTACACAGGATGGAAGCTCTGGTCCTACTCACTTATTTTATGATTCGGGGAATAGTTATTTATATGTCCAGCAGTTTGGGAATGAGCGTGTAGTGGTAATACCATTTTTATCTATTTCTACTACGAGTCTTGATAATGGTAATATAGGTAGAACATATAGTGGTTCAATAGTGAATAGTGGCACTTCTTCTACCTCGTCGTATATTTTGAAGTCTGGTGATCTCCCTCCTGGACTCACCCTTGGAGAAACATTGTCTGGAACTCCTACTACTGCTGGTACTTATACCTTTACTATTACTGGAAAAACATTTTTATCTAGTGACCAAACTTTTACGATCATCATTGTTCCCGTAGTTTCATCCTCTGGTTCTATTCCTCATTTCCGTCCTGTTTTTTATGTAGACAATTCTAGTTCATCAGAACATGACACGAGTATGACTACTTCCGTCTACACTCCAAAATTAAAAAGTGGTGCTGTCTTATTTGAGAATGGTAGATATATTTATGGGTATACACTTTCAAAAACAAAAGATTTCTTGTATTCTGACATAATTCCTTTTGTATTTTCAGATAATAATCCAATCCTAGAAATTCCTAGGCAGTCATATCCACAATATATTAGGTTTTATTCACCGAAAGGTGGTACGAGTGACCTCATGACTATTCCAAGTCTAGATACAAATAGTAGAGTAGCTGTTGATAAAAAATATAATTTCGGCAGTGTTACTCTAAAATTAGGCAGTCGGGGAGTAACCGTAAAAGAATTACAAAAGTTTTTAAATACAACTACTACGGTACCGCTTTCCGTTGATGGAGTATTTGGAAAAGGTACACTTGCTGTCGTGCGTGCATGGCAGAAAGAGCATCTTTTGAAAGCTGATGGAATTGTTGGAAACAAAACAAAACAAAAAATTGAGGCGACTTTGGTATTACCTTAATTATATGAATATTGTTACTGCCGACCCTCGACTCATTAAATCTAGTATCTACACACTAACAGTCCTCTGTTCTCTGTTATCTGCCCATATATCTTTTGCCTTAGCTGTGCCATCAGTTATTACGACACTTGCTGGTAGTGCTGATGCAACGTCCGTTACTCTTACGTGGACTGCTCCCGCTAGTAATGGGGCGAGTATCACTGATTATACGATTCAATATCGATTAAACGGAGATAATGCGTGGACGACTTTTACTGATGGGGTAAGCACTACTGCATCTGCGACGGTAACTGGATTAATTACCGATACAACTTATGATTTCAGTGTGATGGCGGTAAACAGTCAAGGAACGGCTTCTATCTCAAATATTATTCCGGTAAAGGCGGGATATGTTTTTATCACGACACCGATCAAAGGTGTTTCTGGTGCACCGCTTGTTGCAACTCGTGCTATTACTGATGATTATACTGCACCGTTCTATATTCCATATATACAAACAAGCACGACACTTTCTGTAACAGCAACCGTTGCGAGTGCTGGACTTCCTGTGAGTGGGGGAGTTAAGTTTGTATTAAATAAAGGTCTGACTGGTGAGCAAACGGTATATGACATGTCTTCACCTTTTACTGTATCATTTACTTCACTTACAAAAGCAGAATATACTATCGATGTGTATATTGTTGATTCGAGTCAGGTGGTTCAATCAGGGGAAGCAAATCATGATCAAGCAACAAATATTGGTATTGGAGATATTATTCTCGGTGTCGGGGATTCAATTACCGAAGGATATTATGACACTGATCTTGGTGCGACGCCGATTGCTAATTGGACGACCGCACCAGTAGGAACAGTGTCTACAGACAACAGACAATTTCCGCAACACGGTGCATTTTCTGGAAGATGGAAGGAAGGGTTTCTTACTAAATTACAAAATATGCTTGTGTCATATTATGGTTACCCTGTATTTATTATGAATGATGGAAAAGCAGGAATTACTTCTGCTGGGTATGTCAGTATGATGAGTGGTGCGGGGTATCGTACTAGAGTTGCTGCGCTTGCGCCCAATAAGGCGTTGGTGAATCTTGGGGTTAATGATGCCTATAATAATCTTTCAGCTTCATCATTGCAGACTAATTTACAAACTATTATTAATACAGAATTGAAAACACGTTACGGGCTTAGTGCTGCAAATATCTGGCTTGCGTATCCTAACTACTCAATCGATAGTGCGTTTCATAATTTACTTGAACCATATCAGCCGTACTACACAAGTGTGATTTCAAATACGGGGGTGTCAGCTGGACCTGATTTTTGGACTTTTTTTAAGAATCATTATAACGATGGATATCATTATATTGATTTGATGGCGACCAGTCAGGATGTGCATCCTAATACTGCAGGGTTTACTCAAATGGCATATTTATATGGGCTCAATATGCTTGCCCCACGTAATCTCACTGCGAGTGAGAGTGTGGGATCAAATGGTACGGTTACTTTTTCATGGAGTAATCTAAGCAGTATAGAACCATCAGTTGCTTCGTATCGGCTTTCATACGGTACTACTTCTGGGGTATATACGAACACTACTGATTTTACTGGGGCAACCAGTGGCACACTTACTGCAAGTAACTTTACTCATGGAACAACATATTATGCGGTACTGAAGGCGTCTGATAATGATGTCTATTCACCTAATTATTCCCCAAATTCTTCTGAAATCTCATTTGTGTTTCGAGGGACACCGCTGGCTCCAACAGTGACTGGTGTATCAGGAACTGAGAAGGTGACAGTATCATGGGATACTCCAGACACTGGGGGTTCAGCTATTACTGATTATGTAATTGAATATAAGCTTTCATCAAGTAATACTTGGCTCACGTATTCAGACGGGGTAAGTACTAGTACGAGCGTAACGGTGACAGAGCTTACGGGTGGTGCGAGATATGATTTTCGAGTTACTGCAGTGAACAGTAATGGTACGGGGGTTGTTTCGGACACAGTATCAGTATCAGCAGGTTCAAAGCCAGTGATGGGATCGATGCCGATTCGATTAATGCAAAATGCAATAAACATGCCTACTGTTATTCCTTTAGTACCAAATCATAAAAGTGTCTGTATTAATACACCAATAAAGAGACCAGTACAATATGGTGTCCTAAATAACAAGACAGACATCCTGGTTATAAAGAAATTTTTAAACGAAATTGAAAGTGAAAAACTTAATACACAATCTACTTTTTATGATACTGCTACACGTGCAGCCGTAAAACGATTTCAGTTAAAATACGCAAAGGATATTTTGACCCCATTAGGTATCAAAAAGCCAACAGGAGTTGTCTATACGGCAACGTGGAAACAGATGAAGTTTTTAAGTTGTAAATAAAAAATCCCCTCAAGAGGGGATTTTTTATTTGAGATTTATTTGATGTGAGCAACAACTCGTTCAAATGTTTCAGGGTTACTTTGTGCGAGGGTAGAAAGGATCTTGCGGTCAACGAGGACATTCTTTGCCTTTAATGCACCGATAAACTTGCTGTAAGACATTCCAAGTGGACGGATAGCAGCATTGATGCGTACTTGCCAGAGGCGGCGTGCATCACCCTTTTTGTCTCTGCGGTGAGCGAATGAGTATGCGCCTGCGTGCATAAGAGCTTCTTTTGCCTGTGCTTCTTTAGTACTTCGGCCAAAACGAAAACCTTTGGTCTGCACCAAGACATTCTTTCTCTTTTTATTTTTTATTACTCCGCGTTTAACTCTTGTCATTGTAGTGTTATGTTAGTTTATAATTATTTTTGTAAAAATGTATTGCGTGTTTTTGCTGACATTGCGAATTCTTGACCCTTTTTCCCTTTAAGTTGCTTACTTCGTGACTGCTTTGCATTGAAGTGATTAAACCCAGGTGTACGAGCGATAATCTTACCCTTTCGAGTAACTTTTAAACGCTTTGTAAGTGATTTGTTTGTTTTCATATAATTTGAATTACTTTTTTGTATCACGTTCTAGCGTGATGATCGGTCCCTTGGGCCCTTTTTTATAATCTTCGGCAATTTTGTATGGTTCAGTGATGAGGTGGATAACTCGGCTAATGCGTTCCCTTAGGAATGCGTCTGCCATGTATTTTGCTCGTCCAGAGAGGAATAGTTCTACTTTGATACGATGACCTTCTTTGAGCCACTCTGAAGCTTTTTTTGCTTTCATTGTGAGGTCATTGTCTCCAGTACCTATTTTAATCTGTATTGATTTTGTCTCTGTTTTATGAGAACCAGATTTTGCTTTCTTCTGTTTCTTATTCTGCTCATACTGGTATTTACCATAATCCATTATTTTTGCTATCGGAGGTACTGCAGAAGGCGATATTTCAATCAAATCCATTCCAGCTTCCTGGGCTTTGGCAAATGCGTCTTTGAAACTTAAAACACCGAGGTT
>CAZTHH010000025.1:0-7544 GCA_964613545.1 uncultured Candidatus Saccharibacteria bacterium | reverse complement strand
CTTCGAGTGTCTTCAATTTGTTTGCTCACTGTCTCTGATGATTCAACGGCAAAAAGTGATGCAGTCGGCATCAATAATAATATAAAAATAAAAACAATAATTCTGTATCTCACTAGTACTAGTATACTATGATTTCTTCAATATATGAATTGCATTCTCGATCCTTTTGATTGTTTCTTCTTTTCCGAGGACTTCAGCAAGCGTAAATGGATCTGGTGATTTCTCTTTGCCTGAGAGAGAAAAACGAATTGGATACAGGAGTTCCCCTCTTCCTACAATTTCAGCATATGGCCAGAGATCAGCTTTTAAGGTCTCTTTGTTCCAAGCAGTATTTGTAATAGTTTTTATTAGTGTCAGTGCATGCTCAAGATATCCGGCAAGAATTGCATATCTATCTTCCCCCGTAAGTTTTGATGTTTTTCCAAAGAGTGATTCGTTTATGTACGTAGGCATATCAAAGAAATAACCAAGTTCGCCTTCCGTTTCCATGTGCTTAATATCATCACCACAGGTAATACGCTCCATTAAAATTGGAGTTATATTGTGGAGATGCTCACTGGTATATCCAGCATGAGATTTTAATTCATCTGAAAGATAATGCGCAATGTATTCTTCTTGTTCTTCAAAAGAAAGTAATTTCAAGTGTTCACGATTGGTCCATTTTAGACGCTCTTCATTGAGTCCAGCGGGAGACTTTTGGATGCGTTCAATATCAAATGCTGTAATAATTTCAGAGACACTCAAAATTTCACGCTCATCACCAGGATTCCATCCTAGGAATGCCAAAAAGTTTACCACCGCATTTGGTAAGTATCCTTTGTCTTTGTAGAGGAATAAGTCTGCTGCTTCATCGCGCTTACTTAATTTCTTTTTTCCGTCTGGTCCCATAATGGGTGGAAGTGTTGCGTACACTGGAGGTACGACATCTAGCGCTTCGTAGACTGAAAGGAATTTCGGTGTAGAAGAGATAAATTCTTGTCCACGCATCACATGTGTCACTCCCATTTCGATATCATCGACGATGTGGGCAAAGTTGTATGTTGGATAGCCGTCTCCTTTAATGAGGATAAAATCATCAAGCGCCTCTTCTCCAGCCGAAAGATCTCCGTAGACCATATCGTGCCATTCAAATCGTTTAATGGTAGGTACTTTAAAGCGTAGCGGTGTGTGGCCATCCCAGGTGCCGGGATTCTCCGTACGATGTTCTCTGTATAAAAATGGACGCTTCTCTTCATCTGCTTTTGCACGAAATGCGTCAAGCTCTTCTTGGGTGTATGGATCTGGGTATGCACAGCCTTTATCAATGAGTATCTGCGCATACTGCCGGTAGATATGGAGACGTTCTGATTGAATATACGGCGCATGGGGGCCTTCCTTTTTTGGACCTTCATCCCAATCAATACCAAGCCACTTAAGGGATTCCATTATGTGATCTATTGATCCAGATACTTCTCGCTCCTTATCAGTGTCTTCGATCCGAAGAATAAAAGTTCCATTATTTCTGCGTGCCCACAGCCATGAATAGAGTGCAGTTCGCACTCCTCCGACATGCATAAGGCCGGTGGGACTTGGAGCAAAACGTGTGACAATTTTTCTGTTTTTATTGTTGGTCATATGATTTAGTAAAATCACGCTTGGCGCTATGATTCGTGTGTAATAAGAATACTAACTGCTTGTTGTGCTATTTTTTGTGCTGCAAGTGGTGTGGCAAAAAGGTGTGCACGTTCTCTCATTGTGGCAAGTCGCTCTTCATTATTTACCAATTTATCAATTTCTGCGGTAAATAAGTGCTGACTCAAATTTGTCTCTTCAATAACTTCACATGCACCACTGCGAGCATAATTAAATGCATTTTTTCTTTGGTGATCACCATTAGAATTTGTAATTGGAATAATAATAGAAGGAATTCCCCATAATGCAATTTCAAAAATAGTTGAGCCGGCGCGTGATATGCATGCAGTTGCAATACCAGCAGCCATTTTTGTTTCTAAGTCATTCATAAAAGGTAATTTTATATAACGATTTCTGAATGGATGTTTTTCCAAGATGAGATTACTACGAATAGATACATCTTCGAAATTTTTTACCCCTGTTTGGTGAATGATTTGATATCGATTAAGGAGTTCAGGAAGTGCTTCTAAGAGCACATTATTTATTTTCTCTGCACCTTGTGAGCCACCTTGGATAAAGAGTACCGGAGTGATTGAATTAAATTTATAAAAATCGTATGCACCATTGGTCTCTCCTTCCATAATTTCTTTTCGTACGGGCTGTCCTGTCCATGCTGTTTTTTCTTTTGGAAAAAATTGTGCAGCCTCTGGGTATGATACTGCAATACGCTCGGCAAATTTTGCAGTCCAGAGATTAAGTCTTCCTGGAGCTGAATCTGATTCGTGAATGATGACTGGGATTCTCAGTACTTTCCCGGCAAATACCGCAGGAAAGGCAGCATAGCCACCCTTTGAAATAATAACATCTGGATAAATCATAAATACTTTGATAAGTCCTACTATTGCACCGATGCTTGCTGAGATCATATCAAAGAAATTTCTGATCGATGAATAGGTACGCATTTTGCCCGCAGGAACACTGACAAAAGTAATCCCATTTGTAAAAAGCATTTTTTCATCAAACGGTGTGTCACTCATGTAGTAGAGTTTTGTGTCTAATATTTTTTCTTTGGTTGTAAGAGCATTTATCTCTTCAGCAATAGCAATGAGAGGATAAAAATGTCCTCCTGTTCCTCCGCCAGTAAGTAATATTCGCATAGGTTCTATTTTACCGTATTTTTCTTTATTTTTCTAGTCTATGAGATTTTCTTTTGGTATTGAGAAATATTGAGAACGATACCCATAGTGCCGAGTGTGATGAGAAGTGCGGTGCCTCCGTGCGAGATAAATGGGAGCGGTACACCAGTCAGTGGAAAGACACCGATAATGGAGGCAATATTCATAAACGCTTGTGCGGTGAAAAGAGTAAGGATACCAATAACAAAGAGTTTTGAAAAAGAGTCTGGTGCATAATAGGCTATCTTGTAGCCACGAAATGTAAATGCAAGAAAGAGTGCGATAAGCACCACGCATCCGATAAACCCAACTTCTTCACCAACGACGGCAAAAATAGAATCTCCTTGTGGCTCTGGGAGGTAATTAAACTTTTGAATACTTTGCCCGATTCCCCTTCCAAGGAGTCCTCCTGAACCGATAGCGATGAGTGATTGCTGAAGCTGATATGATGAGCCACTCGGATCATGGGATGGGTGTAAAAATGTGTCTACACGCTTTTGTAGGTAGGGTGTAAACATTGCGAGTACAATAAATCCAATGATACTGACAGTCAAAAACCCGAGGATATATTTCCATGAAGTACCCGACACAAAGAGCATCACGAGTGCTGTTGATGCAATGAGAATTAAACTTTTTGTATCAGGTTGCTTTAGGAGTACTACCGCGATGAGTCCGAGGAGTATTATAAGTGGCACGAGGCTAAATTTCACATCACGAACCTTTCCTTTTACCCATGAAAGCCAGGCTGCAAAATAGATAATAAAAGCAATCTTAAGAAATTCCACTGGTTGGATTGACACACCAAAAATATTTATCCAGCGTCGTGCACCACCGTGTGCAAAGCCTATATGGGGTACAAATACGAGCAACGTGAGCAATATTGATCCGATAAAAAGCGCAAGAGAATATTCACGCCAGAATTTATATGGAATACGGAGGGCAAGATACAGTGCAATACCCCCACCCAAAAGCCCAAAGGCAAATTGATTAAATATCACGCCGTAAAATTTACTTTCGTTTTTTGCGAGAATGCCTAGTGATGCAGAAGTGAACATAATAACTCCTACTGCAATGAGTGCGATAATAATTCCGAGAAAAATTTTGTCTACATTTTTTTTATTTTGCATGTGTACTAAGAAATTAATGCGAGGACGACTCCGATAATAGAAGTCATGATTCCCACAATCCAGTATCGCATCGTTACTTTGTATTTTGGCCAGCCGAGCATCTCGTAGTGGTGATGTAAGGGTGCCATTTTGAAAATCTTTTTTCCATTTCTAAATTTCCGTGATGCCATCTGGAGTACATCAGAAAGTGATGTAATAAAAAGCGGGAATGCAATCACTGGCAAAAGAAGTACGGTATTTGTGAGAAATGCAATGACTGAGAGAGTGACCGTAAGCCCGATCATACCTGTTTCCCCCATGTAGAATCGCGCAGGAGGAATGTTAAACCATAGAAATGCAAGAATTCCTCCAGTAATCACTGCACAAAAGGCAGCGAGGTTGTATTGTCCATTAGAAAATGCGATCACGACATACCCAGCAAAGATAGCAGAAAGGACTCCACCGGAAAGACCATCAATTCCATCAATAACACTTGAAGAGAATACTGCAAGCATAATAAAAATAAAAAATGGTATAAAAAGCCACCCGAGCATAAGTGTGCCATCAAACGGAATATGAATACTATTCATTCCAAGTTTGAAATAGAACCATGACCCAATCATGAGTCCGAGGAGTAAGATAATTCCCAATTTTACAAAACGTAATCTCATGGGATCACCGCTCCACTTCCCTTTTGCAAAAATTTGAATAAAATCATCTCCAAGCCCAATGAGTGATGCGGTGATAAGTGTAAAAAATGGAAGCAGTGTCTCACTTCTATTTATAAAATACAAGTGTTTATTTATTGCTTCTGGTAAAAAGAATGAAAGGAGCCATAATGCAAGAAGTGTAAAAATAACAGACATCCAGACAATCATTCCCCCAACGCGTGGAGTCGAGAGCTCGGTCTTTTCATAAATAGTTTTAAAATCGGTATTCCCTGTCGCTACGGTGACACGGCTCACCCTCCGCCACATTTTGTATTTATAAAAGTAATGAGTAAAAAGCGGTGTGGTAATAATACCGATTACGAAGCTCATGACTGCTGGAATTAAAATTTTTAGTGCATTACTCATTGTTTTCAGTTTGTTCACTGGTAATGGTTTTGTTCAGTTCAGCTAATACTTCCGTATATTTTGGAAGCTCGGTTATTGCAGTAACTCCCATGTATTCAAGAAGTTCGATTGTTGGCAAATAAATAAAACGTCGGCTATCACTTGCGTCCACCTTTTTCTCCACGAGCCCACGGACGAGTAAATTACGGATAATAAAACTAGAATTCACTCCGCGAATATAATCTACTTCTCCACGAGTGACGCCGTTTTTATACAGGATGATTGAAAGTGTTTCGAGCGCAGCTTTTGAAAGTTCTTTTGTGATTTCATCCTTGCGCATCTTGTCCAAGAATATACTTGCCTCTTTGTGTGTGCCAAGTGTCGCTTCGGTGTCAGTAATAACGACGCATAATCCTGTCCCTTCTTTTTTTACTTGAAGTGCCTGTAGGCTTGCAACTACTTCATCGATAGAAACCTCTAAAATTTCCGCAATCTTTTTAATTGCGACTGGTTCTCCTTTAAAAAAGAGAATACTTTCAATTTTTGCATCTAATTCCATAGTATTATTGTGTCGTTATTTCTTCTTTTGGTAATGTATTCATTGCAATGTCTTCAAAGGTATTATTCTGAATGACATCAATGATACCTTCACGTACTAATTCTAACATAGCAAGGAATGAAACAATAACATGGACTTTTACTTCACGTTCTGTCGCTCCGCCATGCTCTTTTGCAAAATCGCGGAATGACGTATTGAGTGACTTTTGAATCCGTTCGGCGAGCTTATCGATCATTTCATCAATACTCATGACTGCTTTTACTTCTATCTCTGGAAGTGGGGCGAGCTTCTTTGGAATATGCGCAATGACATCAAGCACTGCATTTGAAAGTGTATTTACCGTAAGTGCTTCTTCTGGACTAAAAATAATATTTTCCCATTTACGCTCTGGTGCGGTAAAAATAATTTGTGTACCAAATTGTGCTTTTACCTCCATGCTCGCATTTTTAATTATTTGATATAATCGCAAACGTGATTCCAAATCTTCAATTTTTTCTTCTTCGTCTTCCGTGAGTGCGAGGTTTGGGAGGAGTGATTTTGATTTAATAAGAATTAGTGTCGCAGCAATGACAATGAAATATGAAATATCATGGATTCTTTTTTCAGCACCAGTATCACTTCCTTGTAAGGTTTTTATATATGAAATATATTCATTGGTTACCTCAGAAAGTGAAATTTCATTTACAAACAGCTTCCTGTTTTCAATCAGCGACAATAAAAGCTCTAGCGGTCCTTCAAATGAACCGGCTTTTACTTTGTATCCATTTTGAGTGGCTACGGTATCCATATTTTTTAGTAGCCTTCACCTTCACCGCTTAAGCGCTCATCAATTCTGTTCATGTCTCTTGGGAACATACACGCTTCGCGGATATTTTTAAGTCCAAGGAGTTGCATTGTAATACGTTCTGCGCCAAATGCGAATCCACCTTCGGGTGGTACTCCGTATTTAAATGCTTCTAGAAACATTTTTATTTTATTTGGATCCATATTCCAATCTTTTACCTGCTGTTCAAGCTGGGCATATTCATTTACTCGGCGCCCACCAGAAAGCCATTCGACACCACGACAGAGTAAATCAAGCCCTTCGTTGAATTCTGGATTCTCAGGACTTGGATATACGTAAAATGGCTTTTTCTTTGTTGGGAATCCGTAAACGAATACAAAGTCTGAACCTGTTTCATTTTTTACAATTTCACAAATCTCTCTTTCATCCTGAGGATTAAGATCTTTCTCTCCACGTACATCACGTCCAAATTTTTCGAAAATTAAATTCTGAGCTTCGGTGAGAGAATATGTTGGTGTTTTTTCGAGCATCACTGGCATTGTGGCTTCGAGGAGTGCCAGTTCTCCGCTATTTTTTTCTGCTATTTGTGCGAGGATATAGCGTACTGTCGCTTCGGACATATCACGAATATCTTTCCATGAATCAATAAATCCCATTTCAGCATCAAGAGAAACTACTTCAGTAAGGTGGCGTGTGGTTGATGATGGCTCTGCACGGAATACTTTGTTTACAGAGAAGCAACGCTCAAAAGCAGACATGACGATTTGCTTGTAGAGCTGTGGTGATTGTGAGAGGTACGCTTTTTTATCAAAATAATCTATTTGAAATACTTCTGCTCCGCCTTCTGCTGTTGCTGGTACCATTGACGGTGCTTGGAATTCAAAGAACATATTCTGCTTCATAAATTCACGGAATGCATCGATGATCGTCTCGCTTACTTTGAAAATAGCTTGCACTTTTGGTTGGCGGAGTACAAGTGCTCTATTATCTAATTCTGTCGTAAGTTCTACGTTGTACCCTGTAAGCGAAAGATCAAATGGTAATGGTGCTGCCTCGGCAAGGATTTCTATTTCCATGATTTCAAGCTCAAGTTCACCATTTAATACTCCTGCCTTTACATTTCGTTCTGGGCGAGGATTTACTTTTCCTTTTACTTTTACGACGAATTCACTACGAAGCATCTTCCCTACTTCTAGCGTGTCGGTATAATTCGGCAAAATAACTCCTTGGACTTTTCCAGTCATATCACGAAAA
>CAZTHH010000024.1:0-8246 GCA_964613545.1 uncultured Candidatus Saccharibacteria bacterium | reverse complement strand
TTAGTGCTATACTACACACATGCCTACTACTTTAATTGAGCGTGTGTTTTTCTTTATCCTCCTCGGGCTCGTCCTCATCTTTATGATTGCGATATTTTACCCGTTTATTACGGTGCTCATTTTAGCTGCTTCATTTGCAGTCGTGCTCAGCCCAGTATATCTCTTTATAAAAAAGCGCCTGACGAGAGGGAGGGCATGGATCGCATCGCTCATTACCATAGTGCTTTTTATCTTTGTGATTTGTGCACCGCTTATATTTATCGGAAGCCAAATTGTCACCCAAACGCAAGACGCATATACTCACACAATAGCGACAACAAATAGCAGTACTACCATTACGTCATTAACTACTTCAATTAATAGTATCCTCCCCCAAGGAGTCGTGATAGATGTCGGAGCAAAAATTACTGATGTCTTTGCCGTCATTTCAAAAAATATCACCAATGTATTTTCTTCACTCATTGAAACAATCGTCCTCTTTGTGCTTATGATTATCGCCATCTTTTATTTATTAAAAGATGGCGCACAATGGAGAAAAAGTTTTATCAATCTCTTTCCCCTTTCAGAAACGACGCTCAACGAAATTTTACTTAAATTAAGTATTGCTATAAACCAAATCATCCGAGGCACATTCATCATCGCAATTATTCAAGGGGTGCTCATTGGTATCGGACTCTTTGCCTTTGGGGTGCCGAATGCACTGCTCTGGGGCTTTGTCGCAGGTATTATGTCATTTGTACCGACGGTGGGGACTTCTATCGTTTCTATCCCAGCAATCCTCTTTCTCTTTATGCAAGGTATGCCGATTCATGCATTTGGTCTTTTGCTTTGGTCTGCACTTCTCGTAGGAATGATCGATAATCTCCTCGCACCATTTATTATTTCCAAAGACACAAAAATCCCCTCACTCTTTATCCTCTTTGCAATCTTAGGCGGTATCTCACTCATCGGTCCTATCGGAATCCTCATTGGGCCACTCGCACTCAGCTTGCTGTACGCACTCATTTCCATTTATCGAAAAGAAAAAACCTCTTAGAAAATTCTAAGAGGTTTTTTCTTTATTTATTTTCTAAAATTTCTACAAGGGCGAGCTCGAGTGGCAGCTCGCTGATAAATGCATAACGTTGCTTTTGATATGCATCGAGGAGCACTGAAAGCGTGCGTGATGAAATATGCTCAGGCTTACCTTCGATAAGCGCGGTGAGGAATTCCATATCATGAGCAGAAACACGCCCCGCAATTTCCTTTTGTGTATTTGGTGCATAGCGGAGCATGAGTGCATAGCGAAGCTGTGAAAGAACGAGCTTGATAAAAACTTGCATGTCCACGTTTTGCATATGTGCAGTACGAATTGCAGTATACCCTTTTTCAATAGTATTTTCTTTTAGTGCGATGAGGAAATCTTCGACGAGCGTCGCTTCGGGTGCACCACTCACAAGCGAAATATCTTCTTTTGTAATTTTCTTACCTTTTGTAAATGAAATTACTTTGTCGAGTGTGGAAAGCGTATCACGAAATGACCCATCACCGAGGAGTGCCACGAGCTCTGCGCCACCGTCTTCGATACTATAGCCTTCTTCTTTTGCGACATTAGTCACCACCGCAGAAAGGATAGCATCCGTCGGCTTACGGAAAATAAATGATTGGCAACGAGAAACGATAGTCTCTGGCACCTTTTCAAGCTCAGTCGTCGCAAGGATAAAGATCACATGTGCTGGTGGCTCTTCGATAGACTTGAGGAGTGCATTCCATGCTTCTTTTGTGAGCATGTGGACTTCATCTAAAATGTATACTTTGTATTTTGAATCAAATGGTAGTGTGGTGAGCCCATCACGAATATCGCGCACATCTTCGATACGGCGATTTGAAGCAGCATCTAATTCATAAATGTCCGATGGTGAAGTACCGAGCTCACGGGCGATGATTCGAGCAATCGTCGTCTTACCAGTACCGCGTGGGCCACACAATAGATATGCATGCGCCACCTTTCCAGAACTAATCGCTCCACTAATTGCCTTTACAATATGGTCCTGCCCAATAACCGCAGTAAATTCCTGTGGACGATACTTTCGGTACAGTGCGGTATGTATTTCATTCTTTTTATCAGATTTCATACAAATAATTATACCCTACTTACTACCCCCGCTCCAAATCATCAGTTGCCTAAATTTATTGACTTTTATTACTAAAATGGTAATCTGAGTACAGAAAAAGCTCTTTACGGTAGATAGTTATTGATGTGTGAATTATTCTCTTTTTCTTTTTTAAGGAAAGAAGAATAATTCACATATTAAAAACAAAAAAAACAAAAAAAATGAAATCAGCAATTCAACCAATTGGCTTTATTTTCCCCCACACAGAACGTCAAGCATTTTCAATCGACCCGTCAAGCATTAGAAAATCCTCAACATTAAAAATGATTGCACGCTATGCGGGCGAAAAAAGATTTGGGGTAATTGATCCAAAATTTGACGAACATCACATCCCTATTGCATTCCATGTTTCATGGATTGCAGACGAAGAGGCACAAGAATTGGCACAAACAACAAAAGAAGAAATTCTTCTTGAAGCCTTTCGTCCTAAAACTCCTACTGAAATTAATGATCTCATTAAAAGTCTTGCCGATGATTGCATTAACAGAAAACAAATTTATTGCAACTTAAAAAGCAATTAAGTTTACCAACAACTCCCAAAAAATCCCTGCCTATAATTATATAGTGTGGGGATTTTTATAATCCAAAAGCGTATAAAAGGATTGCCATGCGGACATAGAGGCCATTCTGTGCTTGGCGGAAATAGGCAGCGCGGGAGTCAGAATCAATGGCAGTATCGATTTCATTTACACGAGGGAGTGGGTGCATAATGATGGCATCCTTTTTTAATTTTGCGACATGCTCTGGGGTGAGAATAAAACTATCTTTTACTTTTTCATAATCTGCCGCATTTGCAAATCGCTCCTTTTGCACACGAGTCATATAGAGCACATCCACTTCTGGTAGTGTACCATCCAAACTTTCCAATTCTTCAAATTTTACATTATTATCTTCCAAATATTTTTTATATTCTGCATCGAGTTTTAATTCTTTTGGTGAAATAAAATAAAAGGTATTTTCTGGATAGAGCATGAGGAGTGGCACGAGGGATCGAAGCGTGCGACTATTGAGCACATCACCGACGAATGCAATTTTTAAATTATCTAATCGTCCATGTTCTGCTTGAATTGTATAAAGGTCGAGGAGCCCTTGCGTCGGGTGCTGATTTGCACCATCGCCAGCATTAATCACAATACTCGTCGCAACCTCGGCAGCTTTTTCAGCGGCGCCCATTTCAAAGTGGCGCATTACGATAGCATCAGCATAACAAGAAAGCGTTTTAGTAGTATCCTCTATCGTCTCCCCTTTTTGCGCAGAAGAATTATCTTTTGCATTCTCTGCAGAAATTACTTTTGCCCCCAAACGTAATGCCGCTGTCTCAAACGAAAGGCGTGTGCGTGTCGATGGCTCAAAGAATACACAAGCGATAATTTTCCCCTCGAGCGGCTGCCGTGATCCAAGATCCAAATCTGTTGATTCGCCTTTTTTTATAACTTCACAAAGTTTCTGCATTACCGGCACTTTGCCCAAAATTGCTTCTACTTCTTCTTTCTTAAATTGTTTGGTGTGTAAAATATGTCGCATATTAATGTAAATACTCTTTATAAGATTTAATTTCCAAATCGTTGATATCATATTTGGAAAGTGCGCGGACGAACGCACGGGCAAGGTGCAAGTCAGTAAAGAGCGGAATCTGATTATCTACCGTTGCGCGGCGAATACGGAATCCATCGGTAATAATGTGTTCAGCTTTTCCTTTTTGCACTTTATGCTCACTTAAGTTTACTACGAATGCGACCTCCTTGCCATCAATTACGTGGAGAACATTTGGTGCTGCCTCAGAAGCTTTGCGTACTACTTTTGCCGGTACACCATTTTCAGTAAAGAATTTTGCCGTAGTATCTGTCGCATAAATAACGTAGCCAAGAGAAGCGAGACTCTGCGCTGCTTCCAAGAACTTCGCTTTATGCACAGTGCCCCCGAGCGAAAGGAGGACCGCCTTTTTATTAAAATCAAATTTATTTGCTGAGAGAATTGATTTCATGAGTGCTTCATCGTAATCCTTTCCAAAACACGCAACTTCACCAGTCGAAGACATTTCTACCCGGAGCACTGGGTCTGCACCGAGGAGTCGTGAAAATGAAAACTGTGAAGATTTCACAACTACAGATTTTGGATACACAAATTCATGGGCCTTTGCTTTTCCAAAAAAGCTATCCACTGCCAGCTCAGGATAATTTGCGTCCATCGCTTTTGAAAGAAGTGGGAAGGTGCGTGATGCACGGACATTCACCTCGATCACATACGGCTTATTATCCTTTACGAGGAATTGGATATTGAGCGGGCCGGTAATCTTTAATTCTTTTGCAATCTTTTTTGAAATCTCGCGGAGCTGGTATTCTGTCGATGCATACACACGCTGAGTCGGATAGACAATCGTCGCATCACCAGAATGCACGCCGGCATTTTCGACGTGTTCAGAAATACCATAGATCATCAGCTCGCCTTTTTGCGAAACTGCATCAAATTCCAATTCTTTTGCATTTTCCACATATTTAGAAATCGTCACCGGATATTCAGGCGAAAGCACCGCAGCCTTGGTGACAAAATCATCTAATTCAAATTTGTCATAACAGACGCGCATCGCACTTCCTGAAAGCACATATGATGGGCGCACGAGCACCGGATATCCTTCTTTGTCTGCAAATTTCTCGGCACCATTTTTATTTGTAAATGATTGCCACTTTGGCTGATCAATACCAAGCTTGTCTAAGAGTGCAGAGAATTTATTACGGTCTTCTGCTCTATCGATGTCCTCTGCTTTTGTACCGAGGATATTGAACCCTTCACGAGAAAGTTTATTCGCGAGGTTATTTGGGCGCTGTCCACCGACAGAGATAATTACTCCGCCGGAATTTTCAAACTCATAAATATCAGACACTGTTTCAAAAGAAAGATTTTCAAAATATAATCGGTCAGACATATCATAATCCGTTGACACTGTCTCTGGATTACAGTTTACGATAATTGATTTCTTACCATGCTTTTTTAATCCGAGTGCAGCATGTACACATGACCAATCAAATTCCACTGATGATCCAATGTGATACGGACCAGAGCCAAGCACGGTAATCGCATTCTTGCCGAGTGGCTGTACATCATGATGATTTCCATGATAGGTCATATAAAGATAATTCGTTTTTGCCGGCACTTCACCAGCAAGTGTATCTATCTGAAATACCGAAGGAAATACCTTGAATCCCTTTCGCAATTTTCTAATTTCAAATTCAGTTTTTCCAGCAAGCTGTCCAATTTTTTTATCAGAAAATCCAAGCTGTTTTAATTCTATAAAAATTTCTTTATTTAGTTTAGCGTTTTTCTTAAATGCTTTTTCAGCTTTTACAATTCTTTCTAGTGCAGAGAGGAACCAGTTATCAATTCCTGTTTTCTTATGCAAGCTTTCTACTGATTCACCATCCATTAAATTCGCTGCGACAGCAAAGAGGCGCTTTGGCGTCGGTGTGTTCACATATTTATTTTGTTCTTTTTTATCTGTAAAATCATTATCTGTAATACTTTCCAAATTTCCTGATTGCATGCGAACTGCTTTTTGAAGTGCTTCCTCAAAAGTGCGCCCTATTGCCATCACTTCACCCACAGACTTCATCGCACTTCCTATTTTCTCTTCCGCACCTTTGAACTTCACGAGGTCCCAGCGAGGCATCTTTACCACCACATAATCAAGCGCTGGCTCAAAAAAGCTTTGGGTAACTTCAGTAATCTTATTCTTTATTTCAAGTAAGCTTTTGCCGAGCGCTAATTTTGCTGCGACATATGCGAGAGGATAGCCGGTGGCTTTTGACGCAAGTGCAGAGCTTCGTGAGAGTCGTGCATTTACTTCGATCACATAGTAATCGAGTTCCCCCTCTTTTGGATTTGGATTAAGCGCATACTGCACATTACACTCACCGACAATATTTAAGCTTTGCACAATTTTTATACTTGCTTCACGAATACCGTGGTATTCATTATTGTTGAGCGTTTGACTTGGTGCGATCACAATTGAATCACCTGTATGAATTCCAAGCGGATCAAAGTTCTCCATATTACACACAGTAATACAATTATTAAACCTGTCACGTACTACTTCATATTCTATTTCTTTGAAATGGTGTAAATATTTTTCTATCAAAACTTGATCTGAAATTGATAGTGCACCAGATACAATTTCTTTTAATTCCGCGTCATTATATGCCACACCGGACTTTTGCCCACCCAGCGCAAACGCCGCACGTACCATGAGCGGGTAGCCGATTTCCTTCGCGATTTTTTCTGCTTCTTTCATATTCGTCGCAGTGCCGGATGGAGGAACTGGAATTCCCATCTTTCGCAAATGATCTGCGAACATCTGGCGGTCTTCAGTAAGCTCAATAGATTTCGTCGGGCTACCGAGCACGGCGACATTATACTTTTTTAGTATTCCCTTCTTCTCCAAAGCAAGACCGCAGTTCAAAGCTGTCTGCCCACCAAAAGAAAGCATGATGCCATCCGGCTTTTCCTTCTGTATCACCTTCTCCACAAAGTAATCATTTACCGGCAGGAAATAGACTTCATCTGCCAATTCTTTTGAAGTCTGATATGTCGCAATATTTGGATTTACCAAAATCACTTTTATCTTTTCTTCCTTAAGTGCTTTTATCGCCTGACTTCCAGAGTAATCAAACTCCCCTGCCTCGCCGATCTTTAGCGCACCAGAACCGAGAACCAATATTTTTTTGTATGTAGGATTTTTCATATTATTTTAGTTTTGCCTTTGTTAAAAAGTAATCAAAAATCCAATCGGTATCAGTCGGACCAGGTGAAGCTTCAGGGTGGAATTGTACCGACATAAATGGAAGCTTCTCGTGAATGATACCTTCATTGGTATTATCGTTTGCATTATAGAACCATTCCTTGAATCCTTTTGGAATCTTGTTCACCGCAAAACCGTGATTTTGTGTAGTAAGGAAACATTGATTCGTGCCAGACACCACGCACGGCTGATTCTGACTTCTGTGCCCAAACTTTAATTTATACGTACTTCCCCCAGAAGCAAGCGCGAGAATCTGATTCCCCAAACAAATTCCCATCGTCGGAATTTTCTTTGCCAAAATCTTTTTTACATTCGCAATCGTTTCTTTTACTTTTGTCGGATCACCAGGACCATTTGAAATAAGCACTGCATCAACTTTGAAATCAAGCTTTGTAACATCTGTATCCCATGGCACGATGACTACCTTTAACCCGCGAGCGAGAAGCCGGCGGACCATATTCCGTTTCTCTCCGCAATCAATCACGACGATAGTATGTTTGCCGTTACCATGTACTTCAATTTCTTTTGTACTAACCTCTGCACTCAGATTCCTTTTATTCGGATCTTCGAATTGCACATCTTTTCCGTTCACAATAATTTTACCAAGCTGGGCACCACCATCACGAAGCTTTTCTGTAAGCATCCGAGTGTCTTTTATTTCCAGTGCTGGTATTCCACTTTCTTTTAGCCACTGTGATAGTGTCTGCACGCAAGCATGATGCGAAGGCGTGTCTACATAAGTGGAAACAATCAATCCTGCAATCTGCATTTCACCAGATTCCCACTTACTCTTTTCTGGTACGCCGTAATTTCCAATGAGCGGAAATGTCAGCACCAGGATTTGCCCACGGAAAGACGGATCAGTAAGTGCTTCTGGGTAGCCCACCATTCCTGTAGCAAAGACCACCTCTCCACTCATACTTTTATTTGCACCAAAGCTCTTGCCTTCGTATGTGCTTCCGTCTTTTAGTTTTAATTGTGATATATTATTTTTCATTTTTATTTTTTAGAAGATTTGTAAAACACAGTTTTCTCCGGTACGGATTTTTTGAAGCTTAAAAAATCCTGAAGTTTTCGCGCCGTCGCGCTCAAAACCCCTGCGAAAATCTATGTTTCAAAAATCTTCCCCCGAATTACTACCTTGCTAACGCGTCCGGGAAATTCCACTCCGAGGAATGGCGATTGGTGGGATTTCGTTTTCAAAAATTCTTTCGTCACATTCGTTTTTGTATTTATATCTATCACCGTGAGCGAGCCCACATACCCTTCCATAATTTCTCCGTATTTTTCTCCAGTAAATT
>CAZTHH010000023.1:0-8522 GCA_964613545.1 uncultured Candidatus Saccharibacteria bacterium | reverse complement strand
TGTGATTATGATTTCTGCACTTCCAAAAGAAGGTAAGCTTATCTTCTCTGAAAAAGACAACAATCCAGAAGAACGTGAAGGTATCATCAGTAAATACAATGTGGGTGATGAACTCGATTGTACAGTGGCTGGTATCGTGGACTTTGGAGTATTCCTCAAAGTAGAAGACGGGCTCGAAGGACTCGTCCACATTTCTGAAATCGATTGGGGTCTCGTAGAAGACACACGCTCACTCTTTAAGGTTGGTGACAAAGTAAAAGCAAAAGTAATTGAAGTAAAAGACGGAAAGATTTCACTTTCAATCAAGGCACTCAAAGAAAATCCTTGGAAAGAATTTGAAAGTACACTCAAAAAGGGTGATATCGTTTCTGGAGTTGTTATCAAGTTCAACAAACACGGTGCATTGGTATCTATCAAGCAAGGTGTTGCAGGACTCGTTCACAATTCAAGCTTCGGTTCTGAAGAAAATCTAAAGAAGGCACTCGAGCTCGGAAAGACATACAATTTCCAAGTCACTCTCTTTGAACCAAAAGATCAAAGAATGACACTCGTGTTCCTCGATGAAAAGAAAGCATAATACTTCCCTTTCAAAATAAAAACTCCCCATATGGGGAGTTTTTATTTGTGTGTTTAATTATACAGTGTCATCGCTTTGTCTTTTCCCTGGAGCGCAAGTGTTTCAATAATCTTTGCCACGCGAGGTGCGACAACTGAAGTGATCATCGCGAGATCTTCTTTTGAAAAATTACCGAGCACATCGGGTTTACGAAGTATGCCGGTGTCATCAAGGATGGAAACCCCAACACGCACCCGTATAAATTCTTTTGTCCCAGAAACAGTCATAATAGATTTCACTCCATTGTGTCCGCCATCACCTCTATCATATGAAATTTTTATAATACCAAGTGGTAAATCAATTTCATCTTGCACTACAATTAAATTCTCTACACTCGTGCCATATGTTTTCATAAGGTACGGAAGCACGCGGCCCGAATCATTCATAAATGTCTGTGGTTTTACAAAAAGCACATCCGTATCAGCAATGCGAGTACTTGCGAGCTCGCTCTCTGCGTATTTATTTTCTTGCCAGCGTTCACTGCTAATAAACTCATCACAAATAATCCACGCGACATTATGTCGTGTGTGTTTGTACTCATCTCCATGATTGCCGAGTGCGATAATTGTAAACATAAAACTATAATATCATACGGAGTGATTGCACCCTAAACTTCAGACCACACTAAATCATATTCCGTCAATAGCTCTTTTGTGGTAAAATAATCCGCATATGGAACCAAATAAGTATACAAATACTAATGAAAAAGTAGCAATCACAGAGCCAAAATCAAAGTGGCAAAAATTTCTAAAAGAAGGGTTGGAGTTTTTAAAATTTGCAATTATCGCACTCGCTATAGTAATCCCTATTCGTACATTTATTGCTCAACCATTCATCGTATCGGGACTTTCTATGTATACGACATTTAACGATGCTGATTATCTTATTATCGACGAATTATCATATCTCATTCGTGAGCCCCATCGAGGCGAAGTCGTTGTCTTTCATTTTCCTGCACAACATTCTAAATATCTGATAAAAAGAATTATTGGATTACCAAATGAAACAATAGAAATTAAAAATGGTACCGTTACGATAAAAACAAAAGAGAATCCTACTGGTACTGTCCTTTCCGAGCCATATATAAATGAACCATTTTCTACTACTACAATTCATGAATTAAAAGAAGGCGAATATTTTGTCATGGGAGATAACAGAAACAGAAGTTCAGATTCACGTTCATGGGGAGTGCTGACAAAAAAAGATATGGTTGGCCGTGCATACCTCAGACTCTTCCCGTTTAATTCAGTTTCATATTTACCAGGAGCTACTCATTACTAAAAATATAAATCTAAATACTATGTCAGACATTAAAAAGAAAAAAACAAATAAAGAACCAATCAATTCCGTCAAAGGAATGCGCGACATCATGGATGAGCAGTATTACAATTACCAAGGCTTTTTTGAGAAGGCCCAAGAGATTGCCGTCTACTATGGATTCAAGCCAATTGAAGTCCCTATCATCGAACACGAAGAAGTATTTACTTCAAGTATCGGTGAAGGTACTGATGTCATTGATAAAGAAATGTATACCCTCCGGACAAAAGGCGGTGATCACCTCGCTCTTCGCCCAGAAGGAACTGCCGGCGTCGTGCGTGCGTATATAGAGCACGGTATGCAGAACCTCCCTCAGCCAGTAATGCTCTACTATTATGGCTCAATGTTCCGCCACGACAATCCTCAGCGTGGACGCTATCGTGATTTCAAACAATTTGGTCTTGAAATAATCGGAACAGAGAAAAGTATTGCCGATGCGCTTATTATCAAAACAACTATGGCAATTCTTGAAGAAGCAGGTGCGACGGGCCTCGTTGTTGATATTAATTCAATCGGAGATAAAGAATCACGTCCTGCGTATATCAAAGAACTCACTAATTATTATAAGAAACACTTAAGTGATTTAGGTGCAATTGATCGTGAACGATTAAAGACAAATCCCCTTCGTATTCTCGATTCAAAAGATCCAAAGACAATCGCAATAAATGAAAACGCTCCCGATTCTGTGAGCTTCCTTACCGGTGAAGCCAAAAAGCACTTCAAACAAGTACTTGAATATCTCGAGCAAATGGAAGTACCATATCGCATCAATAAAAATCTAGTGCGTGGGCTTTCATATTACACACACACTGTTTTTGAAGTAATTGAAAATTCTGATGTTGAAGGAGTACCTCCGCTCACTATCGCTGGTGGTGGACGCTATGATTACCTTGCAAAAATGCTTGGAAGTAAAAAGGATGTCCCTGCTATGGGTGTCGCCATTGGTGTGGATCGCGTCGTAGAGAGTGCATGGTGCGGAAAGCTCTGCCCTCGCATCAGCAAAAAGCCAAAAATGTACTTCATTCAGCTCGGCTTTGATGCAAAATTAAAATCACTTTCTGTGATTGAAATTCTTCGAAAAGCAAAAGTGCCAATCGCGCAGTCACTTTCAAAAGATAGCCTCGGCGCTCAGCTTGCCACTGCAGAAAAGCTCGGTATGCGTTATGCCCTTATCTTTGGACAAAAAGAAGCAATCGAAAATTCTGTGATTGTACGTGATATGAGTAATCGCTCTCAAGAAACAGTGTCCCTTGGTAAGCTTTTGGATTATTTAAAAGAATTAAAATAGATTCAATTATTTTTTATGATAGAAATTGTACAAGATGGCCACCCCGTACTCCGGCAGATTGCCGCTCCTGTTCCTGTGGCAGATATCACTAAACTAAAAATAAAAAAGATTATCGCTGAAATGAAGAAGTCACTCGCTACCCAAGACGATGGGGTGGCAATTGCTGCACCACAAATTGGTGTGTCATTTCGTATTTTTGTTGTATCTGGAAAAGTATTTGATGAAGATTTCATCCGAGGGAAAAAGAAAGAAAGTATCCAACATGGTGACCTCGCATTTATTAATCCAGTATTCTTGAAAATGTCTCGCGACAGAAAGCTCCTCTCTGAGGGATGCCTTTCGGTACGCCCACTGTATGGTAAGGTCCGCCGATCAACACGAGCGACAGTAGAAGCGTACAATGAACAAGGAGAAAAATTCACTATGGATGGTTCAGGGCTCCTCGCTCATATCTTCCAACACGAGACGGATCACCTTGATGGAATTTTATTTATCGACAAAGCAAAAGATATTCACGAATCAACACCAGAAGAAGAATTTAAATAACATGAAAAAAGATTTACAATTTGCATTTTGGGGTACACCAGAAGTTGCGAGGGAGACGCTCGTAATGTTACTTTCTGATGGATATATTCCTAAAGTTGTTATTACAAATCCTGACCGCCCACAAGGACGCGGGCTCACACTCACAAAGAGTCCCGTGCGAGTACTTGCCGAAGAATACAATATCCCCGTACTTACTCCCGAAAAAATAGATGCAGAGTTTGTAGAAAAAATAAAAGATTTAAATCTTGATATTTCTATTGTCGTCGCTTATGGAAAAATCTTACCAACAGAGATAATCGATATGCCTACACATGGCACTTTGAATATTCATTATTCACTCTTGCCGAAATATCGTGGTGCGTCACCACTTGAAGCAGCACTCCTTACGGGTGAAAAAGAAACAGGTGTGACCATTCAAAAAATGGTAAAAAGGTTAGATGCTGGTGATATGGTAATGCAAGAAGTAGTACCAATAGATGCTGGTATAGACAAAGAATCACTCCGCCATATCCTCATTACTACAGGTGCACATCTTCTCTTGCAAATTCTACCTGAGTACCTTAATGGATCATTACATCCAGTTCCTCAAGACGAAACGGGGGCAACACACTGCGGAAAAATTAAAAAAGAAGATGGGCTTGTAGCCCTTACTGATGATGCCACTACCTTATGGAATAAATATCGTGCATATAGTGGCTGGCCTGGAATCTATTTTATGAAAGATGGTACGCGAGTAAAAATAACTGAGGCAAAATACGAAAACAACTCATTCATGATAAAACGAGTTGTTCCCGAGAACAGAAAAGAAATTAACTATTCTGATTTTATTTAGAAGTAAATGGATTTCTTGCTGAAAGCCCTTTGAGCATCTTTTTTACACTTCGTGCGCCTCTTCTATAGAGCGTATCTACTTTATCTTTATCGGTAGTTAATTCACGTACTATTTCTTCTGTTGCCATATCAACCGCTTTATACAGATCATTAGTCTCTGCAAGGGCAAAGAATTTGCCACCATTATTTTTAATATCAATTTCAGCTTTATATACATCACCATTTTTATGGTGATTCGTGGTCTTCCCTATTTCTACATACACATGCACCCCATCCTCTAGGAATTTCTGTAACCCTCCAAGTCGCTTGTGTACATGTTCACTAAGTGCTGTCGTTAATTCTATGTTTGTCGCTTTAATATTTATGTTCATAAAATATACTTTAGGTTGATAATATATAGTATATCATGAAAAATCCACCGCTAGGAACGGGTTGCATAAAAAATAAAACAACCATACAATATGGATATTAAAAGATAATTTATAATAGGTATATGAAATTTGAACAAATGAATACGGGAGTACATCTGTCTGCCGAAGAAGAAGCGCTCTATCAGAGAGCAATAATAAATAATGCGGGTCTTTCACGAGCTGAATTTAAAGAGAAACGCGATGACGCAGTCTCTATCGCAAGCACCAAAACGCCTGAACTTATGAATGTGGGTGGACACATGCTTCCAGTGGACGACATTGAAGGACGCAAATCACTTGAAGAAAACTACAGAATAAACTAACCTACATAAAAAGGACCTCCATGGAGGTCCTTTTTATTTTAAGTAACGTTATTTTATTTCTGTAACTTTTTATATGAGGTATATGAAAGCACGAGGAGCACCATTGCGAGTAGTGGAACAAGGAGCATACTTGTCATTCCCATAACCATATACAAACTAAAGAACGCACAGAGGAAATCAATACCGAATCCTGCATATGCCCATTCTTTTACATTCTTTGGAAACTTTGGGACAATGAGCACAATAGAGCCCACTACCTTAAATACCGCAAGCATCCCAGCAAAATACACTGGATATCCAAGACTCGTAATCCCTTGTATAGACATTTCACTTTGTGAAGTAAATGCTACCATAACCCCCTCAAATAAAAAGATTAACCCTGTGGTTACCCAAAAAATTATTTTATATTTTTTCATATCTCTATTATACCAAAAACATAAAAAAATATATCTTTTCTTTTTTGGCAAATAATGGTGTATAGTATACACACATATACATGACCGATAGCAAAAAAATACTTCTTGTCGAATATGCAAACTGGGATTCTTTAATAGAAATCCCTTATTTATTTACCCAAGCAGGATGTGAAGTACACGCATATTCAATCAAAGGCTCTTGGTTAACAAAAAGTAACCATGTAACAAAAATCGTTTATGCTCCAACCGATCCATTTCTATTTGTGACCGAATTAGAACATCTCATCAAGCACGAAACATATGACTGGATAGTCTTTGGGGATGATGTTGCAATACGACTAGCATCAAAATATTCTGAGACAATACCTTTACTTAAAAACATACTCCCGATTTCTAATATACAAAATCGTTTTATCCTTGGATCAAAAGCAGGGTTCTCTCTTGCTTGTACAAAATACAATATTTTGACACCATCCTATGAAATATACACGGACGAAAAGACCCTTACTCAAAAAGCCGAAAAGGTGTCATTCCCTTTACTATTAAAGGTTGATGAGAGCGCAGGTGGGTCTGGGGTATTCCGTTGTAATTCATTACCAGAGGTAACGCATCATATACACACGCTGAACGAATCAGAAAAACACAATCTAGTACTACAAAAGTATATTACAGGAGAAAATATTGGCGTTGAGGCAATTTACAAAAATGGTATTTTAATTATGTATTCTTACGCCAAAATAACCAAAACACTCACGAGCGAATTTGGTATTTCATGCGAACGCATCTATTACCAATGCCCCGAAATAGAAAAAACACTAGAGTATATTGGTGCATCATTTAGTATCAATGGATTTTGCTCAATGACATTTATACGTGACAAGCAAAAACATTATTTTGTTGAAGCAGATTTCCGCCCACAAGCATGGTACCGTCCTGCACGACTCGCAGGTATTCATTTTGAAAAAGGAATTAAAGAATTCTTTTCACCTCATCCAACACTTATACCAACAATATATCCAAAAGAAAATATTCCAATAATAGTAACATTATTTATGCGAAGCCTCCATTGGAATATTACCCATAAAAATTATATTGGTATATTTCATTTACTCATAAATAAAAACAAAGTCTGGCAGACCATTCCGCTATACGAGCCAAAAGTCATCCTGGCCCTCATTTGTATAAAAGGCAACAGCCTCCTTCGAAAAATTAAAAAAATAATATAGAGCAGTCCATCATTCATTTTATGAAAAAAGAAACAATTATAAAAAGTACTATTCATACCTTGCCAAAAGATTTCAAACAAGCATTGAATGCCTCTCAAGTAGCGTATGCGACATGGGAAGATATTACTCCACTTGCTCGCAATGAATGGATTTGCTGGATTACTTCGGGGAAAAAAGCAGAGACGAGAAACATTCGTATAAATAAAGCACTCTCAAAACTCAAAAGCGGCATGCGTCGCCCTTGTTGCTGGGCAGGTTGCCCGCATAGGTAGTTTTTAGTTTGATCTTTCTATAAGAAAATCCCTTAATTTTTCAAGTGCTATCTTGTGACTTCGTAAAGAAAGCACTTCGCCTGGGTCTATTTCTGAATAGGTTTCTGTATACCCATCTGGAATAAAAATTGGATCCCAACCCCAACCTTTATCCCCTCTAGGTTCATTTGGTATTTCCCCAATCATTTCACCGGAAAAATGCTTCATTTCTTTTCCATCATAATAAGTAATTACTGTTTCAGTTCTTATCTTGTGATCATTAAAACTATTAGCTATTTCACAAATCTTTTTTAAAGTAACCTTCTCCCAAAACCATTTGATAAGTGGTCCTGGAAAATCATTCAAACAATGAATATAGATAGATTGATCCAGAACAAAAAGTGGTTTCTTTATATGTTCCCAAGCTTGATGAGCTTTATGCTCAGAAATAACTATTGGATCTAATCCTTGTATTTCAGTTACATCAAGATTAAAGCTATCTAATGTAATACCTAAAATGGCCTCTGCTTCTCTTAGCTTATTTTTATTACCTGTTACAAAAGTTATTTTCATAATTTGATTAGATTAAAATTACCCTATTCGACTAATGAACATTCAACTATCCATTCTATACCGTATTTATCTCGGAATATTCCAGCATAGGTGCCCCAAGGACTATCACCCATAGGTCCTTCTATTTCTCCCCCAGCAGAAAGACCGTTAAATATTTTATCAGCTTCTTCTTTACTCTCTACACTTACTGAAATTTTACTTCGATTTTCATGTTCATTTACTTTTCCCATAAATTCCGGAACGTCATTCCCTATTAAAACACTACCATTACCGATAGGCAGAGCAATATGCATTATTTTATTTTCTTCCTTTTCCGGTACTTGAAATTCAGCACTTGCAAGATCTTTAAAACGAATGATTTTTGCAAACTCCCCACCAAAAACTGATTTATAAAAAGTAAATGCTTCTTCGGCATTGCCATTAAAATTAATCCAAGGATTTATTGTTGTCATATGGGGAATTATATCATATTCGGCAGGGCGATCTCGACTACAGTCGCGGGTACTTTTTTGCAAGGAATCTTTCCTTACAGGAACAGTATACCTTTCGTATCGTACTCACGTTGTTCCGTGCGATACACTCAAGGTTTTCGATACCTGCACGAAAAATCCCAGAGGATTTTTCTCGGGGGAGCATAATAAAAAAACGCCGTAATGGCGTCTTTTTATTATGCTCCCCCGGCAGGGATCGAACCTGCGACCAATCGATTAACAGTCGATTGCTCT
>CAZTHH010000022.1:0-8747 GCA_964613545.1 uncultured Candidatus Saccharibacteria bacterium | reverse complement strand
GCAAAATCACAATTCCCTTTTTGTTTCTCTTCTTTTAAATATTCAAACCATTTTTCTCTTTGAATTTTTGTCAGTTTTTTAGAATCTCGAAGTGGTGTATCAATCGTAATCGTCGTAAAAAAATCTTCTCTACATATAAAAGCTCCCACAGCCACCGGCCCCGCTATCGGCCCCCGCCCAACCTCATCTATACCTACAATATATCTCCCCGTTTTGTCCATATAGAGCTATGATACCCTATTTGCTATAATACCTCCACATGGATTCTAAATTTATACACCTTCATACCCACAGCCACTATTCCCTTCTTGATGGGCTTTCAAAGGTAACAGACATGGTACGTATTGCAAAAGAAGCCGGCATGAGCGCAATGGCCATTACCGACCACGGTAATATGTATGGCGCTATTGAATTCTACAAAGAATGCAAGAAGGCTGGCATCAAGCCAATTATTGGTTGTGAAGTATATGTCGCAGAACGCCTCCGTACAGACAAAGAGCCTGGGATTGATAACAAGCGCTACCACCTTATTCTCCTCGCAAAAAATATCCAAGGGTACAAAAATCTTATGAAGATTGTTAGTCGTGCAAACCTTGAAGGCTACTATTACAAACCGCGCGTGGATATGGAACTCCTCAAAGAACTCCATGAAGGGATTATTTGTCTCTCCGGTTGTATGGGGGGCAAACTTTCAAAAGCAGTCCTTGCAAACAATACTGAAAAGGCTGACGCACTTATAAAAGAACACCAGGACATTTTTGGTAAAGAAAATTATTTTATTGAAATCCAATCTCATCCACATATCGAGCGCGATAAAGAACTTCGCGATGCACTCATTGCTCTCGGTAAAAAACACAATATACCGATCGTCGCAACGCAGGACTCTCACTACCCTTGCAAGGATGACCACCAAGCACACCACACACTCCTCCAAGTAAACACCGGTGCGGAAGGAAAAGACACAGGTAAATTTGAATTCTCAGATGACGACTTTTCACTCATTGATGAAAAAACAGCAAAAGAATATTTCCATGATGCACCTGGTGCCGTAGAAAACACAATGCTCGTTGCAAATCTCTGTGAAGAATATGATCTCGAGCTTGGCAAGGCATACTTCCCAAAATATGAAACAGAAGCGGGGCAAACTGCTGAACAGGAACTCCGCGCAAAAATTGAGGTAGGACTCAAAAACAGAAACATTCCAGAAAGTGATGAAGTACGCACGCGTATTGATTACGAGCTTAGTGTGATTATTAGCAAAGGATATCCTTCATACTTCCTCGTGGTGGCAGACCTCCTGCGTTTCGCAAAAGAGAAAAATATCCTCACCAACACTCGAGGATCCGCGGCGGGATCTTTTGTCTCATACCTTATAGGAATTACTAATATTAATCCGATTGAATATGCCCTCCCCTTTGAACGTTTCTTAAATCCAGAGCGCCCATCACTTCCCGATATCGATATGGACTTTGCCGATAACCGCCGTGATGAAGTCATTGAATACGCAAAACAAAAATATGGCGAAGATAAAGTCGCACAGATTGGTACCTTTGGTACGATGATGGCAAAAGGTTCTGTTCGTGATGTTGCACGAGCACTTGGCTATCCATACAATGTCGGTGACCGTATCTCAAGTATGATTCCAATGGGCTCACAAGGTTTTCCAATGACGATTGACCATGCAATGGAAATCGTTCCTGAATTAAAAGACGCCTACGACAAAGAAAAAGATACAAAAGAAATTATTGACCTTGCAAAAAAGATGGAAGGATGTGTTCGCCATGTATCCGTACATGCTGCAGGTATCGTGATCGCACCATCGCCGCTCTCTGACTTTACTCCAGTGCAATTTGACCCAAAGGGTGGCGGGATTATTACTCAGTACGACATGTACAATATCGAGGAAGCAGGGCTACCAAAATTTGACTTCCTTGGTATTCGTAACCTTTCTATACTAGGAGAAGCAATTCGTCTTGTAAAACTACTCCACAATGTTTCAATTGAACTTGATACCATTCCTATTAACGATAGAGCGACCTATAAAATGCTCGCACGTGGCGAGACAATAGGCCTATTTCAATTGAATGGCTCAGGAATGACAAAGTACCTGAAAGACCTAAAACCAACTGATATAAACGATATAAACGCGATGGTGGCACTCTACCGTCCAGGTCCAATGGCATTTATTCCAGACTATATTAAGCGTAAATACAACCCTCACCTTGTCACCTATTTGGATCCCCGCCTCGAAGAATTTCTAAAAACAACCTACGGTATTCTTATCTACCAAGATGACATTTTGCTCATTGCGGTTAATCTTGCTGGCTATACATGGGGTGAAGCAGACAAGTTCCGTAAAGCAGTGGGTAAAAAAATTCCAGAAGAAATGGAAGCCCAAAAAGAAAAGTTTATTAAGGGGTTAATAAAAAATAACATGCCTCCAAAGAAGGCCGCAGAAATGTGGGCTATGATTGAGACCTTTGCTGCCTACGGATTTAACAAAGCTCATGCGGCAAGTTACGGACGCCTTGCATACCAAACCTCATACATGAAAGCAAATTACCCCGTGGAATACATGTGCGCAATCCTGACCGCTGAATCAGGAGACACAGATAAAATTTCTGAAATTGTTGAAGAGTGTAAAAAAATGAATATCACGATTCTTCCTCCAGATGTAAATGAAAGTTATGGTGGGTTCACCGTTATTGTCGGTAGCGACAAAGAAGAAGGACGCACCATTCGTTTTGGGCTCTATACCATTAAAAATCTTGGGGTTGATATTTCCGATGCAATTATTAAAGAACGTGAAGAAAAAGGCCCATACACATCACTTGCAAACATGCTTGAGCGTGTACAACATAAAAACCTTAATAAAAAATCTCTTGAAGCACTTGCAAAGACTGGTGCCCTTGATGCGTTTATGGAGCGCAATGAAATCATTGGTAACATGGATACACTTCTTGCGTTCACCAAATCAGCACGACAAATCGAATCACAAGATTCACTCTTTGGGGCAATTGGAGGCATTGAAGCAAAACTTACCGTGACTCCACAACCCCCTGCTACACAAAAAGAACGCCTCGCCTGGGAAAAAGAATTGCTCGGTTTGTATATCTCCGGACACCCACTCGATGCATACAAAGAAAAAATTGAAAAATTTGGAACTCCAGTTAAAAAAATCAAAGAAGAAGTTCGTAACACCATGCCAGTAATCCTCGCTGCAATTATTACCGATGTACGCGTCGTTATGACAAAGAAAAATGACCGTATGGCATTTATTAAACTCGAAGACTTTACCGGCACCATTGAAGCAGTGGTCTTTCCAAAAAGCTTTACGGAGTACAAAGACCTTCTCGTCCCTGAGACAATCATTGCAGTAAATGCAAAAGTGACAGTCCGAAACGGAGAAAAAAGTATCATGATAGAAAAACTAAAGAAAATATAAAAATTCCCCTCCATGATAGACTGGAGGGGAATTTTTTATTTCATCGCAAGATATTTTGAATCATCAGGGCTAATCATTTTCATGATAGCAATAACTTCTTCTGGATATCTTTTGATGACAGTATTGTATTTGCGTAATATCTGGTATGTTGTCTTTCCTTCGTAATGATGAGATGTTTTTGGGTTTTTACCCGCGATACTTGCGGTTACCTTCTCAATAGCTTCATCAATAGAATCAAAAGAAATACGACAAGAACCATAACCGAAGGGATTGTTTGCTCCACGCTCACTTTTACATTGACTTTCTGGGCGGTAAAACGTTGTCTCACGTCCAGAGATGGCAACAAGGAGAAATGGATCAATATCATTCTTACGTGCCTCAGCAACAAACTTCTTTCCATATCCAGCAAGAACAGATTTTCGCTTGGTAAGGAAATCATCAATTGCCTGAGCATTCTTTGTATCAATCTCGGCTTCTTCTTTTGTTATAAGGGAAGCTTCAATGACACCATTATTTTGAGCTACTACAGTTGTTACAGGAGTACTTACTCCAGCAAATGGCATTGTTGCTGCAAACAAAGGGATAGCAACAAATGACTGTAGGAACTTTGTTATGTTTTTTTTATTCATAATTAGCAGTTATGCCCTGCCAAACTCGTATCAGTAGTACTTACTTTGGTCTGCCGCACCCGAGCGATAAAGCCAAGGTGGGTAAACTAAAAAGCCCTTATATATAATCGATTACTCAACTACATACTTGGACTCCCTAATATAGTATCACAAAGGCTAGATAAAGTCAATAGTTATGCAACACTTTTATGATGCGTCAAATACAAAAAACCCTTATATTATAAGGGTTTTTTGTATTTGACGCATTGACTAATTGTAATATTTTATTGTATAATAAGCCTTTAAAATAAGGGTTTAATCCTATTTTTGACACTTTTAAGAAAATATCTTATAAAAAGCTATATAAATAAGGCTTTTTACCTATTTCCCCTTCCCATGGCACTTTTTAAACTTCTTGCCAGACCCACAAGAACATTCATCATTTCGTCCTATTTTTGGTTCAGCCAACTTATGAGGATGGGTCACTTCCCCGCTATTTAATATAAGCTCAGGGGTAGATTCGATGATTTCTGCGACTGGTTCCCCCTCTAATTGCATTGTTTTAACAAGAGAAACAACTTGATCCTTAAAAGCAAGGTCTAATGCTTTAAACAGCTTGAGCCCTTCTTTCCTGTACTCAATAAGTGGCTCACGCTGTCCATATGCTCGGAGGTTTACAGAGCTACGTGTATGCTCCATTGTTTCTAAGTGCTCTACCCAAAGAGCGTCAGTTACATGAAGAGCTATTCGGCGTACTGTCTCAAAAAATGGACCATCACCAAATGATGCACGTTTTTCAAGTACAATCTCTTCAAGGGAAGGATAGAGGGGGTATAATTCCTTTATAAACGCTTCAACTTCAGTATATTCACCCATAAGCATAGTGCGACGACGAGCATAAATAACATTTCTTTGGTGATTCATTACATCATCATATTCGAGTGTGTGCTTACGAGAGTCAAAGTTAAATCCTTCAATTTTCGCTTGTGCATTCTCCAGAGATCTTGTAATAAAACGATTTTCAATTGCTTGATCCTCTGGAATACCAAAGCGCCCCATCATTGTCTTGATACGTTCAGATCCAAACACGCGCATGAGGTCATCTTCGAGTGATACAAAAAATTGTGTTGTTCCTGGATCACCCTGACGGCCAGAACGTCCACGAAGCTGATTATCAATACGACGTGCCTCATGACGTTCTGTTCCAAGTACAAATAATCCACCAAGTTCACGAATCTTTTCAGCTTCTTCTTCGGTATATGGCATTCCACCTAATTTAATATCCACTCCACGGCCGGCCATATTTGTGGCAATCGTCACTGCGCCACAACGTCCAGCATTAGCAGTAATCTCACCTTCGCTTTCGTGATTCTTTGCATTAAGTATTGTATGAGGAACGCCTGCCTGGGAAAGATATGCAGAAAGTAATTCATTCCGAGCAATTGATACTGTTCCAATAAGTACTGGCTGTCCTTTTTTATGTAGTTCTTTTACTTTTTGTGCAATTGCAAGCCATTTCCCTTTTTCTGTTTGGAAAATAAGATCATTGTGATCGAGGCGCTGTATTTTTCGATGTGTTGGTACTACCACCACATCAAGTGCATATACTTTACGAAATTCCTCCTTTGAAGTCTCTGCTGTTCCTGTCATTCCACAAAGTGTACGGTAGAAACGGAAATAATTTTGGAATGTAATACTTGCAACCGCACGAGTTTCCTTTTCTATCTTTACTCCTTCCTTTGCCTCAATCGCTTGGTGGAGCCCTTCACTCCAGCGACGTCCTGGCTGTAGTCTTCCGGTAAATGGATCGACGATAATTACCTCGCCATCTTTTACTACATAGTCTTTATTATTTTCATATACGGCACGTGCCTTAATAGCAGTTTCTAAATGATGGACATACTTAATTCCCTTTTCTGTATAAATATTTGAAATACCTAATAATTTTTCTGCTTTAGTAATTCCTTCATCAGAAAGGGATATCGCTCGGAGCTTTTCATCCACGGTATAATCAGTATCGAGAATAAGTTGTGCAGAAATTTTTGCAAACGTATGATAGAGCTCCTCAGAATCTTCTGCTGGTGATGAGATGATAAGTGGAGTACGTGATTCATCAATAAGAATTGAGTCTACTTCATCAACAATTGCAAAATGATGCCCGCGCTGAGAAAGCTCGCTTGGTGTGCGCGCAAGATTATCACGTAAATAATCAAAACCAAATTCATTATTTGTTCCATACGTAATATCAGCGGCATATGCATCACGTCGAGAACATGGACGCAAATATTCATATGCAACTTTAAAAAGTGCTTCATCACCTTCTTCCCCAACAGAACTAACATGTGTATTGTCATACAAAAAAGAAGTATTTTGTGAATTTACTACACCAAGAGAAAGTCCAAGGAGTGCAAAGATAGGACCCATCCACACTGCATCACGACGAGAAAGATAATCATTGACGGTCACGATATGTACTCCTTTACCAGACAGTGCATTAAGATATGCTGGCAGTGTCGCCACAAGAGTTTTTCCTTCACCAGTACGCATCTCAGCAATTTTACCAGAATGTAAAATCATACCTCCAAGAAGTTGCACATCATAGTGACGCTGACCACTGACTCGCTTACTCGCTTCACGAACAAGCGCAAATGCTTCTGATAATAATGAATCGAGTGATTCACCTTTTAAAATACGTGCCTTAAATTCAGCAGTTTTATCTTTTAGCTCAGGATCAGAGAACGCTGAAAACGATTCTTCAAGCTCGTTAATACGGGCAACAACGGGCATTGCCTTCTTTATAAATGCGGTATTTTCGTCCCCGAATATTGTGGTAAATATACTCATAGTCCCCCTATTTTAGCACAAAAAGAAAATCCCCGATAGAGAGGGGATTTTCTTGATTCAAGAGAAAGAATTACTTCTTTTTCTTTGTTGCCTTTTTCTTAGCTACTTTCTTAACAGTCTTCTTAACTGCTTTCTTAGCTACTTTCTTTTTTGCTGCCATATATTTTAAAAAAAATTATTTTTAAAGATGTGCAATCGTACGACCTAAAAAATTTTAAAATAAAAATTAAAAAGTTTTATAAAACACGATCACACTCACACATCTATTATCGTACATAAAAAAAATAACTGCAATAATATTTTCATAAAAAGTGTGGATAACTTTTTTATTTTAAAAAATAAATTTTATAAAAAAAATTATTAAAAATAAAAAATAGAAAATTATTTTTAATTAAAAAAATATTTTTTTAAATTTAGATAAAAAGAAAAACACTTTGAGAGTATCAAAGTGTTTTTCATGTGTAGTTGTACCTATAAGCCGAATTTTGTATTTACATAAATGTAAATGATAATTATTTATCTAGGATGATAATTACTCATCACCTCAAGCGACTCAGACTTTGATTACTCAAAGAATACGGTCTTGCACTCACGTAAGGATTTAGCCGTTTCACTCTCTACATTACTGTAAAGATTTATCCACATTACTATGGATACTGTTCCCTTTCGGAAGATCAGCGTCACTGCTCGCACCTCTTGTATTGCTACAGATGGGTATTACCCACTACGCTTTTTGAAAATTACTTTCCAAATAAGTGTTCGGACTTTCCTCACTCTAATAAATTAGAGCGCAATTATCCAGTACAAACCAAAATGAGTATACCAGACAAAGAGTGACTTGACAATGGTGCACTATTTTGCTATACTTATCTTGTGAGTAAAAAATTCTGATATTTATTACAAAACAAATGCTTCACAAAACCCGCCGCAAGGCGGGTTTTGTGTTTCTCCCCTTTCGTGTATACTATATCTGTGTGACGCTGTCTGTGTTTCAGCCAGCGGCTGCACTCACATAAGCATTTGTGTTGGAGTTTAGCACCCGCTGACTAAAGCACAGAAAAAATAAAACCCTCTTCATCATGAAGAGGGTTTTATTTTTTCTGTTTACTTTTTAGTGTGCTGGAGGATGCTGCTGATTATGACGACGAGAGACAATAAGTCTAATAATAATCACAATGAGCAAAATAATCAGTGTGAGAATAAGCCAGCCAATAAATGTGGTAGGAAAGAAACTTCCTGATTTACCAGCACTTGCAGACAGATCAGTGTTTGTAGTATCCCCGACACTAATACCACTTCCTGTATCTGAATCAGTATTTTTTGGTGTACCGTTCTTAGTACTTCCCACTACTGTTGCCGTTACTTTTGTGCCCGCAACTTTATTCGTCTTAAAGTAAAAGATATCACCCTTTGAAGTAACACCATTATTTTCAGCGACAACACGGAAGTAATAAATCGTATCTGGAGAAAGACCAGAGATTGCACTGGCAAACTTTGTGCTTGTGCCTGGAGCAAGAGGATACTTCATCGTCTTGATTCCAAGCGCCGCCACATTATTTCCATATTCAAATGATGCATAGGTTGTACCACTATTCCCTTTATACACAATTCCATTCAAGGTAGCGGTTGTATTCGTTACTTTGGACACAAGAGTGGTGACCGCTTTTAATGTATTGGAAGTCGGGCCGGTAGGATTTGCCCATGTTGTGGTAGTAAATGAAAGTGTATTACCATACGAACTCCCCGCAGAATTTCTCGTTACAAGACGATAATAGTACGTCGTATTAGGAAGCAGTCCGTTAATATTTATTGAAATATTTCCAGACGGATTATATGATTGTGTAACGGTA
>CAZTHH010000021.1:0-8981 GCA_964613545.1 uncultured Candidatus Saccharibacteria bacterium | reverse complement strand
TGTAAGTTCTTCATGTGGAACTAGTGGTGGAAGTGCGTGTGCTGTTTCTCAACAAGGATATGCTGGCGGCGGCGGTGGTGGATATATTAAAGCAACAATTTCGGTTATGGCTGGTGAATCATATACAGTAACTGTTCCTCATGGAGGAACTCCAGCGGCAGCGACCGAGTCTGGCACCTGTTGGCTTAATTATCACTATTCTGGTACCTGTATTTCTGGTGCAACAAGTGGCGTCGGCGGTGATGGGTTCGTACGAGTGACATTTTAATAAAAATAAATAAAAAACATTCTCAAAATATGAGAATGTTTTTTATTTATTTGATATACTATCTATATGCAAGTTGATGAAGAAAAATTTTTAGCACTCGTTGCTGATTCTGGGCTCGTAAGTAAAACAGATCTCGCACTGATGCTTAAAAAAGCACACACTGAAGGCACCCAAATTGCTGACTTACTTGTTTCTTCTGGAAAATTAACTGAAAAAGATTTACATAGTATGCAAGCTGTTGTGCTTGGTATTCCATTCGTGTCACTCAAAGGTGAGAAAATTGATTTTGCAATATTGTCTTTGATTCCCGAACCAATTGCACGTAATAACAATGTCATTGCATATAAAAAGTCGGAATTAGGACTTGAAGTTGCAATGCTTGATGTTGAAAATCTTTCTGTGCTCGATTTTATTAAAAAGAAAGTTGGAGTTAAGATTCTCCCACGACTTACGAGTTCTGATTCTATCAAGGAAGCACTGGCACTTTATAAGAAAAGTCTTGAAGCGGATTTTGAAGATATCATTAAAAAAGAAACCGTTTCAATTAAAACGGAAAATGATGGTGGTGATATAAGTGGAAGTAAAACAGAGAAAGAATTAAAGGAACTTGCTGAAGATTTACCGATTGTAAAGATTGTCGATACGCTTATTTCGCATGCGATTTTGCAAGGTGCATCTGATGTGCATATTGAGCCATGCGAGGAATCACTTGTGGTTCGGTATCGTATTGATGGAATTTTACATGATGCTATGACGCTTCCAAAAGATACTGCCCCTGGAATTACTGCGCGTATTAAAGTGCTTTCGAATTTAAAACTTGATGAAAAACGTCTTCCTCAAGATGGACGATTTAAAATTGTAAATGATCAAGGGAAGGTATCGTTTCGTGTCTCGACACTTCCGACGTATTTTGGAGAGAAAACGGTAATCCGTATCTTGCGTGAAAATGCAAAGGGGTTTAATTTAGAAAGTCTTGGTTTTCACGGAGAGGCACTGGAGCGTATTCATGAAGGGATGAATCAACGTACAGGAATGCTCCTTGCTGCAGGTCCGACAGGAAGTGGAAAGACAACGACACTCTATACAATGCTCGATATTTTAAATACTCCTGACGTAAATATTTCTACTATTGAAGATCCGATTGAATATCAAATGGCGCGCATCAATCAAACACAGACAAAATCTGAAATTGGATTAACGTTCGCAAACGGACTTCGTACGCTACTCCGTCAGGACCCGGATATTATCATGGTGGGGGAGATTCGTGATGGGGAAACTGCATCGCTCGGAGTGAACGCTGCGCTTACTGGACACTTGGTACTTTCGACGATTCATACGAATTCTGCTGCAGGTGCAATTCCGCGTATTACTGATATGGGAGTTGAGCCATTTCTTATTGTCTCTACCGTAAAGACAGTGATTGCGCAGCGTTTAGTGCGCAGGCTTGCACCTACAAAAGAGCAGCATTTTATGACCGATGCTGAAAAAACTGCACTTGCCAAAGTTGTGGATATGGACCGCATGATGAATTTCCTTAAAAAAGAAAATATTGTAAAAGCGGATGCGACATGGGAGACGATTCCATTTTCAAGCCCAAAACCAAGCGCTGAATCACCAGATGGATATAAAGGCCGTATTGGAATTCATGAAGTGCTCAAAGTGACTCCTGCAATCAAAGAATTAATCTTAAAAGGCTCTTCTTCTGATGACATAGAAAAACAAGCAAAAGTCGAGGGAATGATGACGATGCTTGAAGATGGAATCTTCCTCGCCGCGCAAGGTGTTACCACCATGGAAGAAGTGCTTCGTGTGGTGTCTGAATAAAATGAAATTTAAATATAAATCACAATTAAAGACTGGGGAAATTCATGAAGGGATAATAGAAGCCACTGATAAATTTAGTGCAGCAAAAGAACTTCGTGAAAAAGGAGAAATCCCACTCAGCACTACACCGCTTTCAAATGGCGGAATTGTTGGTTTTTTAAAAAGTGTTTCATTTGGGGGAATCTCTCTTCGAGAGAAAATTATGTTTACAAAGAATGTGAGTGGAATGCTTCAAGCAGGGCTTTCGCTGTCACGTGCGCTGACCGTGGTGAGTAAGCAAACAAAGAACCAAGTATTTAAGCGCACGATTGAAACACTCAGTGATACGATGAATCAAGGGGGAACATTGTCCGATGGAATGCAAAAAATACCAGAAACGTTTTCAACACTTTTTGTTGCAATGGTGCGTGCAGGAGAAGAATCAGGTAGTCTTGGAAAAACACTTGAGGAGATTGGTGAAACGCTTCAGAAATCATATGCGTTAAATAAAAAGATTAAAAGCGCAATGACATATCCGACGATTATCGTCTCGGCGATCGCAATCATCGGTGTTGTGATGCTGATCTATGTAGTGCCGACACTTACAAAAACATTTGCTAAATTAGGCTCGGAGTTGCCAGCATCAACTCGATTTGTGATATGGCTTTCTGATATGATTAAGGCACATTTTATTGGAGTGTTTTTAATTGTTGGGGTCTTTATTGTATTATGCGTTGTTGGCTCACGGCTCAAGAAAACAAAAAGATATTTTGATACTATTATATTAGGACTTCCGGTGATTGGAACTATTGTTAAAGAAGTAAATACTGCACGTACAGCGCGAACACTCTCATCGCTTCTTTCGTCTGGGGTGCCAATGGCTAAAGCGCTTTCGATTACACATGAGGTGCTTCAGAATTATCATTATCAGGAAATTTTACAAAAAGCATCTGAAGATATTGAAAAAGGAAAACCATTATCTGAAAGTTTTAAATCAAATATAAAATTATATCCCGTGATGATGGGAGAAATGATGGAAGTTGGTGAGGAAACAGGGAACCTTTCAAAAATGCTTCTCGATATTGCACTTTTCTACGAAGGAGAAGTAGATACAAAAACAAAAGATTTATCAACAATTGTTGAGCCGGTACTTATGGTGTTTATCGGTGGGGCGGTAGGGTTTTTTGCAATCTCAATGATTTCTCCTATGTATTCAGTGCTCGATAGTATAAAATAGTAGTAGATGATTCATCTTCTCAAGATACAAAAAAATACTGGGCAAACAGTACTCGAAATTGTTATTGCGATTAGTATTCTGATTATTATCCTTGCGATTCTTGTTCCATCTCTTGCTACCTTCCGGAATGATCAGACTATTAAAAATACTACCGAAGATATTATCTCACTGCTGAATGAGGCTCGGACGAATACACTCTCTTCAGAAAATAGTACCTACTACTCTGTTCATTTCGAGGCAAATCGTGCTGTGTATTATACGGGAGGTACTTTTACTGATGGAGTATCTTCAAATAAAGTAATTACCTTCGACACACTTGTTTCTCTCCCAGCATCCGGAGGCATTAGCTTGAATGGGAGTGGTAGTGATGTGCATTTCACTCGACTTTCTGGGGACACCAATCAAAATGGTACTATTATTGTACGATTGGTATCAGATGCGACAAAACAAAAAATAATTACCATTGCAAAAACGGGAATTGTCAGTGCGAATTAAATAATATGAAAAGTAATAATTATAAAAATGGATTTGCCTTAGTTGAATTAATTGTTGCTTCTGCAATTATTAGTGTGACGACATTCGCACTCATCTCTGCTGGGCAAAAAGGAATTGTGCTTTCTGAGAGAGCGCTCCATCAAACACAAGCAAGTTATCTTCTGGAAGAGGGTGCTGAGGCGGTGAAAAGTATTCGTGATGCAGCGTGGAGTAATATCTCTGGGCTTACTGTCGGAACGACCTATTATCTTTCATATAATACTTCTACTAATGTGTGGTCACTTTCAGCTACCCCAAACACTATTGATTCATTATTTACTCGCACGGTAGTCCTCTCCGCAGTGACTCGTGATAGTAACGATGATATTGCAAGTAGTGGAACTCCCGATAGTTATACAAAGAAAGTAACCGTGACTGTTTCATGGCCATCTTCAGAGGGAACTGTATCCAAAACGCTTTTATTATATATAACAGACATCTTTAGTTAATGCTAAGCGTTTTTTGTTACATCATATGATACATAAAAAATTACAATCTGGATTTTCTTTAATTGAAATGGTCGTCTACGTTTCTATCTTTGCTATGCTTGCGGTCGTGGTCATTAACTCATATATGGTGATTGTTGCTTCGTTTAATCGGACGCAGACAAATCGTGATTTACAAGAAAGTGGTAACGCAGTAATGGAGCGAATCTCACGTGAAATTCGTCAAGCAAAGTCTATTACTGTGGCAAACAGTACCCTCGGAACTACCCCCGGAACGCTTGAAATGGCAACCACTGATGCCTCGGGGACTTCTGCAACCGTTAAATTTATTCTCGAAAGTGGCGGAGTAAATATTTATAGCAATGGGACACTTATTGGAAATTTAGTCGGGCAGAATGTAACGGCTACTTCGCTTATTTTTAGACAGATGACGACAACAGCAGGAACTGGAGTAAAGGTAGAGCTGACACTACAAGATGCTCGTGGAAAAGAGCACCGCACTGAAAACTTTTATGACACGGTGATACTTCGTGGGGATTATTAAATATAGTATTGGTAAATGAAATACAAAAAATTACAAACGAATACCGGTGCCGCAATGATGATTTTTGTTATCTTCCTTTTGCTTGGAAGTTTAACGGTGATTATCGGTATCGTTACTCCAACGATACGTGAATTTGCGATTGCAAAGGATAGCTTTGATTCAAAGCAGACGTATTTCCTATCAGAGTCAGGAGTTGAAGATGCATTTTATCGTATTAAAAATAGTAAACAGATCAGTGCGAGTGAGACACTTGTCCTTGGTACGTCATCAACAACTACTACAATTACGGATGTGGGGAGTAATCAAAAAGAAATTGTCTCACTCGGTGATACTAATTCTCATCAGCGTAAAGTGGATCTAGTGGTGAATACTGCAACAGGGACTTCATTTAATTATGGGGCACAGATTGGAGAGGGAGGACTTTATTTAGATAGTGGAACAGTGAACGGTAATATTTATTCTAATGGACCTATCACCGCTAGTAGTTCTGGTAGTAATTCAATTACTGGTACAGCTATTTCCGCGAATAGCCCTTCAGTAACTTCAGATCAATCGAATGGTTCTGGCACACCATCGTATGATGTGAAATTTGCTGATACTAGTAATACTCAGGATATTGCAGAAAGTTTTACGATTTCATCTAATAATTATATAAATAAAATCAGACTGTATATTAAAAAAACTAGTACACCAAGCAATGCTACGGTAACGATTCGTACAAATTCTAGCGGAAGCCCAAGTACTACAGTACTCACCACCGGTACATTATCAGCTTCTGCGGTGGGTACTTCGTATGGCTGGGTTGATGTTTCTTTTTCTTCTAATTATTTACTTACTGCTGGAACCACATATTGGATCGTTGTTGATACTAACGCTTCAAGTACAAAATACTATACTATTGGGGCTAATGCTAATGGATATGCAAATGGTGTTGGTAAAATAGGGCAAGCAGGGAGTAGCTGGAATGCAACAACTCCTTCCGGTCTTGATTATTATTTTAATATTTATACTGGTGGTATTGATGGAAATATTAGTGGATATAATGTGAATAATAAATTATCTGTTGGGGGAAATATTAAAGCGCATACGGTAAGTTATGCAAGCACTTCTGGTACTATTTATTGTCAGGTTGGCACGAGTAATAATAAATCATGTGATACTTCTAGTGCTGACCCTTCCTATATTCCTCTGCCTATTTCTGAGAGTAATATAACTACATGGAAAGATGCTGCCGCTGCGGGTGGTACGTATTCAGGGAATTATAGTGTGTCTGGAAGTAATACTGCCTCACTTGGTCCTAAGAAAATTAATGGAAATCTGTCGGTCAGTGGAAGTGGTATTCTTACTCTTACTGGACCACTTTGGGTCACTGGAACTGTATCGGTGTCTGGTAGTGGAAAAATTAAACTTGCTTCTGGTTACGGGAGTGATGATGAGATTATTATGTCTGAAGGGAATGTCACTGTTTCAGGGAGTGGGGCTGCTAATGGATCGGGGGCTTCAGGTAGTTATATTGTGATCGCAACAACAAGTACTTCATCAAGCGCAGTCACCCTTTCGGGCTCTGCTGGGGCGATTGTCTTATATGCTCCATACGGTGGGGTTACTATTAGTGGAAGTGCTGCGCTCAAAGCCGTTGTAGGTTACTCTGTTTCTATTTCTGGCTCTGGTTCTATTACTTACGAAAGTGGACTTGCTGATATAAGTTTTTCAAGTGGTCCTTCGGGTTCCTATAGTATATCAAGCTGGAAAGAAACTCAGTAAGGGTTTGTGCTATAATAGGCATATGAGTGTACAAAAAAATAAGAAAATTATTATCGCAAACTGGAAGATGAATCCAGGCACTATTACTATTGCTGAAAAATTATTTAAGGGAATTAAGAAGGGAAGTATGAAAGGGGTAGATACTGTCGTATGTGCTCCATTCCCATACCTTACAATTATAAAAAAGAATAAGCCAAGTGCATTCTGCGCCCTTGGAGTACAGAACATTCATCATGAAAAAGAGGGTGCTCATACTGGGGAAGTGAGCCTTTCGATGCTCGCTTCATTTCCCGTAAAATATGCAATTGTTGGGCATTCTGAACGTCGCGCTCAAGGAGAAACAAATCAAATAATCGCACAAAAAATTGGATTGCTCATTAAAGCAAAAATCACCCCAGTATTGTGTGTTGGTGAAAAGGAGCGTGATCATTCAGGATTTTATTTACATACTATTAAAGAACAGCTCATTGAATGCCTGTCGCTTATACCAAAAGCATCATATAAAAATATTGTGATTGCATATGAGCCATTGTGGGCAATTGGCAAGGATGCAGCTCGTCCTGCGACACCCGAAGAATCAAACGAGATGGTTATTTTTATTCGAAAATGTGTTTCTGATATTGCGGGGAGTACTGTCGCTCATCAGATGCGTGTGATATATGGTGGGTCAGTGAGTTCAAAAGATGCCAGTGTGTTTTTGAGAGAAGGGGGAGTCGATGGATTTTTGGTTGGAAGAGCGAGTCTTGATATAAAAGAATTTACAAAAATTATTGCATTAGCTGGAGCACAAAAATAATATGAAAATCATAAAAGAAATTGGAGAGATAAAAGGGAAAACAGTGATTGTGCGTGTTGATTTTAATGTTCCATTAAAAGAAGGAAAAGTAGTAGACCCGTTTCGTATTACTGCGACATTACCTACGATTTCTTTTTTACAGAAAAAGGGAGCGAGAGTGGTGCTGATTGCTCATGCGGGAGAAGATGGCTCACAGACACTCCTTCCAATGGCAAAGTATCTAAATAAAAAAGTTCCAACGAAATTTTGTAAGGCAAGTGATATTACTGAAATTCAAAATGAGGTTGATAAAATGAAAAATAGTGAGGTGCTTTTACTTGAAAATATTCGTCGATTTCAAGGGGAAAAGCTTAATGACACTTCACTTGGTCGTGGGCTTTCTCGTATTGGGCAGTATTTTGTAAATGATGCATTCTCTGTTTCTCATCGAGCACATATGTCTATTGTCGGTATTTCAAAACATTTACCGAGTTATGCCGGATTTCAACTTCAAAAAGAAGTACAACAGCTCAGTGTCGTAGAGAATCCACCACATCCATTTATTTTTATTTTGGGAGGCGCCAAATTTTCTACAAAAATGCCACTGATTAAAAAATATTTACAACAGGCTGATGGAGTATTTGTTGGGGGCGCCTTGGTAAATGATTTTTTGAAAGCTCAAGGGCTTGAGGTTGGGAATTCAAAAGTTGATGGTACTGATCCAAAAGTACTTCGGGCGCTTATAAAAAATACAAAATTATGTTTACCTATTGATGTCATTGTTGAAAATTCACAAAAGAAATCTCGGGTATGTTTAGTGAATGAAGTGGGAGCAAATGACACCATTGTTGATATTGGGCCTGCGAGTGTGAAACTGATGACTCCAATGCTTGAAAAGGCAAAGCTTGTTCTTTGGAATGGACCAATGGGCTACTACGAAGGGGGATATGATAAAGCAACAAAAGAGTTACTCAAGACACTTTCAAAAATAAAAGGTAAAACAATTATTGGTGGTGGTGATACGGTAGCAATTATTTCAAAAATGAAATTAGAAAAAGAGTTTACCTTCGTATCTACTGGCGGGGGAGCAACGCTCGACTTCCTCGCAAACGGAACACTTCCTGGAATTAAAGCACTCAATAAATAATAAAATAAAAAATGCCCTACATGAGGGCATTTTTTATTTTGGTGGCGTATTCAGACTTTTCTTCTGGCGATGCATAGGTTGTTGTGGGCCACATCGGTAATCCATCAGTAAGATATCGTGGGATAAGGTGGATATGAAAGTGAGGGACATCTTTGCCAACAATTGAAAGCTGTACATAGTCACATGGCAACGCTCCTTTCATTTTTGTCATGATGTTTTTTGCTTTTATGAATATTTTTCCGATACGTTCATCTGGCACATCGGTCATCCATGGGTGAGGGTCTTTTGTTATAAGTAAGATATGTCCTTTGGAAACAGGGTTAATATCGAGAAATGCAATTGAGTCTGCATCTTCGTATACGATATCTGCAGGAATTTCTCTTTTGATTATTTTTGTAAAAATTGTCTGATGCTCTTCCATGGATATAGTATATGGTACAATCTCTCATATGCCAAATCATAC
>CAZTHH010000020.1:0-9362 GCA_964613545.1 uncultured Candidatus Saccharibacteria bacterium | reverse complement strand
GATCGAGAATGTATGTATTGTAGTAAGGACGTTATTTCATATTATCCAATTGAATGGGGGTATGAAAAAATTGCTTGCGTAGATTGCTATCAGCAGAATTTAAATTAGTAAAAGTATTCGAAATAATAATTTTTTGATATAATAAAAAAATGGAAAACTTTTTTGATGCAGGAACAATTGATATTATTACTCGTTTGTTTATCGCACTTGGTTTAGGAATGCTTATTGGTGCAGAGCGTGTGTGGGCACATAAAACTGCCGGAATGCGTACATACGCACTCGTGGCGATGGGTTCAGCATTGTTCGTCGTTATCTCAGAAATGATGGTGCAGACATACATGGGAATGTCCGGTTTAAATCCACTTCACATTGTTGCACAAATTCTCGTTGGTGTTGGATTCATTGGTACAGGGCTTATCTTTACTCATGATAATAAATTAATGGGGCTTACAACTGCCACAGGTCTTTGGGTAAGTGCTGGTATTGGTATGGCAGCGGGATTTGGGCTCTTTAAACTCGCCCTAATTGCGACAGTACTGACACTATTTATCTTTATTGTCCTTTGGTTTGTAGAACAACAAATGAAAAAGCTTCCGTTTATAAAAAATGACGGTCATACGTGCGAATAAGCCTTATTTCTGATATAGTAATTCGTATATGCAGTCACATGAAATTCGTAGCCGATTCCTCGCTTTTTTTGAAAAAAGAGGTCACAAAATAATACCTTCTGCTTCACTCGTCCCTGAAAATGACCCTTCAGTGCTTTTTAATACTGCTGGAATGCAGCCACTTGTGCCGTATCTCCTCGGGCAAGAACACCCAATGGGTAAACGTATTGCCGATGTACAAAAATGTGTCCGTACTGGAGACTTAGATGATATTGGAGACAATCGCCATTTTTCATTTTTTGAAATGATGGGGAATTGGTCACTCGGAGATTATTTTAAAGAAGAAGCAATAAAATGGTCTTATGAATTCCTTACCAGTAAAGAAGAAGGGCTTGGGCTTGATGTAAACCGCCTTTACCTGACGGTTTTTGAAGGTGATGAAAATGCTCCATATGATGAAGAATCAAAAAAGATTTGGATGAGCCTTGGAATTCCCGAGCATCGTATTTATGCGCTTCCTGCAGATGATAACTGGTGGAGTCCTGGAGATAATGGCCCATGTGGTCCGTGTTCTGAAATGTTTTATGATATGTCTGGGAATGTGGGTGATCTTTCACCAGAAGGATTTGCTGATGCGGTAAAAAAGGAAGACGTAATTGAAATCTGGAATGACGTGTTCATGGAATACGAGAAAAAAGATGGAAAAGTTATTGGAAAATTAAAACAGAAAAACGTAGACACTGGCGCCGGGCTTGAACGCATTACTGCGGTCATGCAAGGCAAAAAAACAGCTTATGAGACAGATATGTTAAAACCTCTCATGGACTTAATACGGCAAAATGCTAAAAATTTTGATGACCTCTCTGCTCGTATTGTAGTAGATCATGTGCGTGCATCCACGATGCTTATCGCGGATGGAGTAGTACCGGCCAATAAAAGCCAAGGATATGTACTTCGTCGTTTGATTAGACGTGCTGTTTTTTATACAAAGAAACTCGGACTTGAAGAAGCTGTGGCTGGTGAAATGATTAATTACTTTATTACGTTTTATTCAAACACTTATCCTCATATTACTGAGATGGATATTGTTTCTATTTTCAAGGCAGAAGAACAAAAATTCTCTACAACACTTAATGATGGGAAAAAAGAATTTGAAAAAGGTGTAGATCCGTTTATTCTCGCAACTACATACGGATTTCCAATAGAGCTTACAAAAGAATTGGCTCAAGAAAAGGGGATGGTAATTGATATGGAAGACTTTAATAAAAAAATGGCTGAGCACCAAAAGCTTTCACAGACTGCGTCTGCGGGAATGTTTAAGGGAGGCCTTGCAAATCATAATGAAAAGACAATTCGCCTTCATACTGCACACCATTTGCTCCTTGCTGCACTTCAAGAAGTGGTAAATCCTGAAATAAAACAGCGAGGAAGTAATATTACCGAGGAAAGACTTCGCATAGATTTTCTTTGTGACCACAAATTGACCGACGAAGAAAAGAAAAAGGTGGAAGACCTCGTAAATGAGAAAATTCAAGCGAAATTAAACGTCGTACGTCGTGAAATGCCACTTGCCGAAGCAGAAAAGATTGGCGCGCAGATGGAATTCGGAGCAAAGTATCCAGAAACAGTGAGTATTTATTTTATCGAAGACGAAAAAGGTAGCCCATTTTCAAAAGAATTCTGTGGAGGACCACACATAGCAAATACATCAGAGCTCGGACATTTCAAAATTCAAAAAGAAGAAGCCGTCGCACAAGGTATTCGCCGTATAAAAGCGGTGCTTGAATAAAATAATTTGTGAAGCTTTTAAAAAGTGTAGTATACTAAAGCTACATGGGATTTTTTTCTTCAAATAAAAACACAGAAAAAATTGTAGCAATTTTTGATATTGGATCAGGAAGCGTTGGCGGTGCTCTCGTAAAAATTTCTTCTCCAAATGAAAATGGAATCGTGCATCCACCGGTCATTCTCTCCCAATCACACGCACCAATTCCATTCCAAGAGAGTATTGATTTTGAACTCTTTTTTGCTGACATGCAAAAAGCATTATTTACAGTGGCAAATGAGCTGTATCTTACCAAGGTTGGTGCACCGCAAGAGATTATTTGTAATTTAGCTTCACCGTGGTATGTCGGCGAGACTCGCCATGTGCATATCACAAAGAATGCACCATTTTTGGTCACCAAAGAAATGATACATGAGCTCGTCACGACTGAGTTAGCATCACTTGCTGAAACATATAAAAAGAAATACGAAAGTACTGGTGCCGAATCACAGCTCATGGAAAGTAAAGTCTTTCATACCAGATTAAATGGGTATTTAGTGGATGATCCTATTGGTAAGCGCGCATCAAGCCTCGACGTCTATCTTTTCCTCGCACTCAGTCCAAAAATTTGCTTGGACAATATAAGAGAAACATTTGTGCGGGTGTTCCATCACACCCCAGTATCTTTTACTTCATTTATTAGCTCACTTTGTATTGGGAGTGCGGAGCGTTTTACCCCAACTGATTCGTATCTCCTTATTGATATTCGTGGTGAAATTACCGACATTGCTATTGTGTCCGGAGGAGTTCTCGTGAGTACTGTCTCATTTCCTTTTGGGAAGCATGGTATTATTCGCGCATTTAAAAAACAAGGCATGGATGAACGTGAAGCTCGCTCTGTCATCGCAATGAAAACTTCAAATGTATTGAGCGATAACCGTGCCAAAGAATTAGAACCTTCCATTGCTGAAATTCAAAAGTCTTGGAATGATATGTTTACTGCATCGGTCGCGCAATTACCAAGGACGATTGCACTCCCGTCTATGATTTTCCTGGTTGCTGACACGGATACTGCACTGTGGTTTCGTGAAGTGATTGCTGAAGCAGGAGCTGTATCAGGGCATCAGTTTACTGTCACGACGCTCGGTGGGCAACTATTTTTAAATATTTGTAAGGTAGCTGATGGTACTTGTGATCCGTTCCTTATGATTGAAGCAATAGCAGCAACTCGAATGCATGCATTAAAATAATACATACCATATGAAAGTACAAGATATCGTCCCTATAAAAACAAAGAAATTACCCGCTCGCAAGTCTGTCACTTTGCCTATTCTTCCGGTGGATGTTGTAGCAGAGCCCGAAGAGGTGTTTGTGCCAATAAAGAGAAAGAAAGCTGTTCGTTTTTCATTTCGTTCACCATTTTTCTTGTATTCATGTATTGCTCTTTTATTTATTGGGGCGGTGTATGGATTGCTTGTCTATTTTGCGAGTGCAAAAGTATACATTACGGCAAAATCACAGACAGTCACGCTCGAAAAAGAGGTATTTACTGCAAACAGAGATCTTTCCGCAGCACTTCATTTTGAAGTAATGATGGTAAATGGTGAAGAAAAGCGGGACACTACATTTTCTGAAATGAATACCAAAGATACCAAAGCCGTGGGTACAGTTGTTATTTATAACGAATACAGTACTAAGCCTGTAAAGCTCACCATAAACACACGACTTGCTGATGAGGCTGGGCATATTTATTTTACTGATGAAGCACTGAACATTCCAGGATACACACTACTCGGTAAAAAGATTATTCCAGGAAGTATTGAAGTGGGTATTACTGCTAGTGTTGTAGGTGACACATACAATAGTGAACCAAAAGATTTCACGCTCCTCGGCTTTAAAGGCAAAATCCAATACACAAAGATATATGCTCGTTCAAAAACAGCAATTACTGGGGGAAGTAGGGGGACTGTCTACGGGCTTTCTGCAGAAGAGAAAGGGGTAGCAGTATCAGATGTGACGAGTACCCTCAAAGCAAAATTGGTGAAAAAGTTACAAGCACAAGTGCCTCCGGGATATATTACGTATCCTGGAAGTATGGATTTCAAGGTGGATGCAAATAGTGGCTCACTCACTTCACTTACCAAAGAAGGATCGGTCACTATTTCAGGCACGCTCTCTGCGACAATCTTCAAAGAGCGTGAGCTCGAGGAGGCAGTGATTCGTAGCGTGTATAATAATGTTTCAGCGAGTGAACTTTCCGAAATAACTATTCCTGAACTCGCTTCATTTATCCTTACGCTTGCTCCAGAGAATACGACACTGGCAAAAGGAATCACAAAAGTATCATTTGATTTAAGTGGACCTGCGACGCTACTATGGCACCCAAATCTCGAAATACTTCCGAGCCAGTTAGTCGGCATGGAGAAAGATTCACTCGAAACAATTTTTACAAAAGATCCAGGAATTGCACACGCACGAGTAGTATTTCGCCCTCCATGGCAGTCACGCATACCAGAGAATCCAGAGAAAATAAAGATAGTCAGTGAATAATATTTGACTTAAGAGTGATAATTTTGTATTATAGGAGTACACATTCATGAATCAAAGTACTGAAAATAATACCGTCATAGCGACAGTCGTAGAGGCACTTCCAAATACACTATTTCGTGTGGATTTGGGTGGTGAAAAGCTAATCATTGCATACCTTGCCGGCAAAATGCGAATGCACCGTATCAAAGTGCTCATTGGGGACAGAGTGGAAGTACTCATTGACCCATATGGGGGCAAAGGGAGAATTATTAAAAGGTTGTAAGCTTGCATTATTTAAAGAAATAGTGTAGGATATCCTGATATATAGTGAATTTTAAATAAAGGGATAAAACCCTATATTTTATTTCGTTATTTTATTTACATATGAAAATTAAATCAGCAGTAAAAAAGATTTGTGCTAAATGTAAAATGGTTAAAAGAGCCGGTCATTTACACGTTATTTGTACTAACCCTAAGCATAAGCAAAAACAATAATTTATGAGAATACTCGGTATCAACATTCCAAATGAAAAAAGACTTGAAATAGGACTCACTGCCCTCTATGGTATTGGGATCTCACGTGCCCGCAAGATCCTCGATGAAGTAGGTATTGAACACGGACGCAAAGGGGACACACTCACTATCGACGAAGAAAATGCTATCCGTAAAGTAATTGAAGGTTTTTCTATCGAAGGAGCTCTCAAGCGTGAAATTTCAGCAAACATCAAACGCCTTAAAGATATCAAATGTTACCGAGGTATCCGTCATATGCGCAAAATGCCAGTTCGTGGTCAGCGCACAAAGACAAACTCACGTACTGTTCGTGGAAACGTTAGAAAGACAATGGCAAGTGGTCGCCGAAAGGAATCAAAGACATAATCCACTCATCATTCATTAACGTATACTCATTTCATTATGCCAACTAAAAAAACAACAACTAAAAAAGCCGACGGTTCAGCACCAGCTGCACCACGCGTAAAGGTGCCAAAAAAGAAAGTGGTAGCTGGGACACTTCACGTACAAGCAACATTCAACAACACAAATGTGGTAGTAACTGACAAAGAAGGAAACACACTCTTTTCTGCATCAGCAGGAGCTATGGGATTCCGTGGCGCAAAGAAAGGTACTCCATTTGCTGCTTCAAAAGTAGGCTCTGTTCTCGGTGAAAAAGCAAAAGCACTCGGTATCAAAGAAGTAGATGTTGTCGTTAAAGGTGTAGGATCAGGCCGTGAGCCAACGATTCGTGCTTTTATGGCTCATGATATTGAAGTATCAGCCGTACGAGATATTACTCCGGTACCACACAATGGTCCAAAACCTAAGAAGCCACGACGCGTATAATAATTATGAAAACAGTACAAAAATACAAAATTTGCCGAAGATTGGGACAGGGAGTGTTTGAAAAGTGTCAAACACCAAAATTCGTCGCATCTACTGCTCGCCACGACAAGAACAAGAAAGACAAGCGCCCTAAGCAACTCTCAGGATACGCTACTCAGTTCATCGAAAAGCAGAAAGTTCGTTTTACTTATGGTCTTTCTGAAAAGCAGTTCGGAAATTACATCAACGTAGCCGTAGCCCGCAAGGGAGTGATTGCAAAGGAATACCTTTACGAACTCCTTGAGACTCGTCTTGATAACGTTGTATACCGTCTTGGCCTCGCTCACACACGCCGTCTGTCTCGCCAGCTCGTCTCACACGGACATATTACTGTAAACGGAAAGAAGAACACTGTCGCATCACATCGCGTTCACACAGGAGATGTTATTGCAGTTCGTGAAGGTAGCAAGAAGAGTCCTCTCTTTGCCGATATGAAAAAGAAGATGGAGGAATACACTTGCCCCAATTGGCTTACTTTTAATGCGGATACCCTAAGTGGCATTGCGAAGGGTGTTCCAAAAGAGACGGAAGGGTACTTAGATCTTACCACCGTGCTTGAGTTTTATAGTCGTTAGTTTAATGCGTATGGTTATTTTTAATAAATAATATTGCGGCGAAAGCTGCGCAAATCATATGTCTGATTTACAAATCATTTTACCATCAAAATTATCTGTCGTTAAAGAAGACGCAACAAAAGGCGTTTATGAAATCGACGGGCTTTATCCAGGGTATGGACATACTCTCGGTAATTCTCTTCGTCGTATCATTCTTTCTTCTATCCCAGGTGCAGCAATTACTTCACTTAAGATTGATGGTGTAGACCATGAATTTTCTGTACTCTCTGGAGTAAAAGAAGATGTTATCACTATGCTTCTTCATTTAAAGCAGGTGCGTTTTCGCCTTATTGGTGAAGGTCCACAGACAGTGACACTTTCAGTAAAAGGTCCAAAGATCGTTACTGCAGGTGATATCACTACAACAGGCCAGGTTGAGGTACTCAACAAAGATTTGTATATTGCAGAAATTACTGACAAAACAACCCTTACTATCGAAATGACTATCGAAAAAGGTCTTGGTTTCGTTGCAAAAGATACTCACAAAAAAGAAAAGACAGAAATCGGCTCAATCGCAGTTGATGCTATCTTTACTCCTATCCGTCGTGTTGCCTACGAAGTAGAAAACATGCGCGTGGGTGACAAGACAAACCACAACCGTCTTCGTATGACTATCGAGACAGATGGAACACTTACTCCAAAAGAAGCGCTTGAGAGCTCTATCGTAATCATGGTAGAACAGCTTGAGTCTATTGTTGGATTTTCTATCAAAGCAAACATCGCAAAGAAAGCTGAATCAGCAGAAGTTTCCGAAGAATCAAAATCAGAATCAGCAAGCAATGAAGAAGGTGGCGAATTCACTGATATCCTAAAGACTCGTATCGATACCCTTGACCTTTCTACACGCACACTTAATTCACTCACTGGTGCAAATATCCGCACTGTTGGTGGAATCGCGCGTAAGAAGCGTGAAGATCTTCTTGAAATCGAAGGTATCGGTGAGAAAGGTATCCAAGAAATCAAAAAGGTACTCAGTGCTTTTGGGATTAGCCTTAAAGAATAATTTATTATAATAGCAGTATATTTATGAGACACCACAATCACATCAGAAAGTTCGGAAGAACAAAGAACCAACGTCATGCACTCCTAAAAGGACTCATGCTTTCACTTATCGCACACGGAAAAATCGAAACAAGTCTTGCGAAAGCAAAGGAACTTCGTCCATTTATGGAGAAGCTTGTAACAAAGGCAAACGATGGCACACTTCACTCACGCCGTATCGTGATTTCACGTCTTTACAATCGTACTGCAGAAGCAAAGAAGCTTTGTGATGAAATCGCACCAAAATACAAAGGTCAGGCTGGTGGATACACACGTATTACAAAATTAGGTGCTCGTCTTTCAGATTCAAGTGAGCAGGCAGTAATAGAATTTATATAATATATGAAAACACTACACACAATTGATGCAGAAGGAAAAGTGCTCGGCCGCGTGGCTTCAGCTGCTGCAAAAGAACTCATGGGCAAGAATCGTACTGATTACGCTCCAAACAAAGTACCACAGACAAGTGTACAGATTATCAATGCGTCAAAAACAAAGATGACTGAAAAGCGTATGCTTGAGACAATGCATGAAAAGTATTCTGGATACCCAGGAGGACTTACAAAGAAGAGTAACAAGAACATTGTCGGTGCAAAAGGTTTTGCTGAGCTCTACAAGCTTGCAGTATACAATATGCTTCCTGCAAATAAGCTCCGTCCTCTTATGATGAAAAACTTAACAGTAACAGAATAATAGTATGGAAAAGAAAACAAATACAAAAGAATACATTCGCGCTATTGGCCGAAGAAAGACTGCAACTGCAGTAGTAAAACTTACTCCAAGTACAAAGACAACATACTCTATCAATGGAAAAGATTTTACTGAATACTTCCCAACACCTGAATTAAAGAAAATTGTTACTGATGCATTCCTTACCGCAGAAACAACTCAGAAATTCGATGTTGTTGTAACGACAAAAGGTGGTGGCTCTCATGCTCAGGCTGAAGCTGTCCGTCATGGAATCTCTCGATGTTTGGTTGCGTTTGATGGTGAACTCCGTGTTCCACTCAAGAAAGCAAAAATGCTTAAGCGTGATCCTCGTCAAGTTGAACGTAAGAAATTCGGTCTCAAAAAGGCTCGTAAGTCTCCACAGTGGAGTAAACGTTAATACTCAAAAAAATACTCCCGAAGGGGGGTATTTTTTATTATTGAAATAATACAAATTTTTGGTATAATACACTCACTATGGATGACACTAATAATACAAATGAAGAAGTTTTTGAGGATTTGGTCGTAGAAGAAAGCACCGAGGATGGTGATGCACTGCCTACAAAAGATGTGGTAAAAAAGCTTCGCGAAGAGAATAAAAAGCTCCGTGCTGAAAAGGAGGAATACCTTACTGGCTGGCAGAGAGCAAAAGCGGACTATGTAAATCTTCAAAAAGACGAAGAGGGGAAACGTAAAGAGCTTCGCACCTATGTGACG
>CAZTHH010000019.1:8747-9746 GCA_964613545.1 uncultured Candidatus Saccharibacteria bacterium | reverse complement strand
TCTAAAATAAAAGAAATAATTTCTTCGTTTGATAATTTTTTAATTTCATCGCCACATTCTGGACAGTGAGGTCTGCCAATACGCGCATACAATACGCGAAGGTAATCATAAATTTCAGTGATAGTCGCCACAGTAGAACGTGGATTATTTGAGCGAGACTTTTGATCGATAGAAATTGCCGGTGAAAGACCGGTAATCTCATCCACATCTGGCTTTGGCATTTGATTGAGGAATTGGCGGGCATACGCAGAGAGGGATTCCACATACCGGCGCTGACCTTCCGCAAAGATTGTATCAAACGCGAGTGAAGACTTCCCAGAGCCAGACATACCAGTAATAACCACCATCTTGTTCCGCGGCATTTCCACACTGATATTCTTTAAATTGTGCGTCCGCGCACCCTTTACTATGATTTTGTCTAATTGTTCGTTCTTTTTCATAATAGCGTTATATTATAGCACTATTTAGAGATTTTTTCCATCCGCTCCTTTAGCACCACAATCTCATCACGCAGGATTGCCGCAGTTTCAAAATCCAATTCTTTTACGGCACGATTCATTTCTTTTTCTTTTATTTGAATTATCTTTTTATAGACGAGATTCTTTCGGTCTTCATCTGAAAGAAGTAGATTATTTACTGAATCACTTTCCGTTTTCTTTTTATTATTCTTTGAAGTTTTTACCAATTTTTCAAAGAGTGCAATATCAAGGTCGAGCTCTGCATTCACCGACTTTGCATGTTTACTCTCCATCGCTTCGGTAATATCATTTATCTTTTTTAGAATTGTCTTTGGAGTAATGCCATGCTTTTTGTTGTATGCGAGCTGTGTCGCACGGCGGCGCTCCGTCTCCTTCATTGCACGCTCCATTGAACCGGTAATATGATCCGCATACAGTATCACTCTTCCCTCACTATTTCGTGCAGCACGTCCAATGGTCTGAATAAGTGAAGTCTCAGACCGAAGGAAGCCTTCTTTATCTGCATCGAGGATTCCAATGA
>CAZTHH010000019.1:0-8737 GCA_964613545.1 uncultured Candidatus Saccharibacteria bacterium | reverse complement strand
AGCGCCACCTCTGGCAAATCGAGTCCTTCACGGAGCAAGTTCACTCCGACAATGACATCAAAATCTCCTTTACGGAATTGTGTGAGAATTTGAATTCTATCCAGCGTCTTTACATCACTATGCAAATACTCTGTCTTGATTCCTTTTTCTTTTAAGTAGAGCGTAAGATCTTCTGCCATCTTTTTTGTGAGCGTCGTCGCAATCACACGAAAACCTTTTTTAATCGTTTTTTCTGTCTCAAGAATAAAATCCTGAATCTGACCGGGATACGGAACAGAATCAGGTGTTGGACACCTGTCTTCACAGGTGTCCAACACCTGATTACTCGCACTCACCGGCTTCAGGAGTATAACAGGATCAATAAGCCCTGTTGGGCGAATAATCTGCTCCACAATTTGAGCACTTTCTGTCTTTTCTATATCACTCGGCGTCGCACTAGTATAAATCACTTGCCCGATACGTTCTTGAAATTCGGCATACGTGAGTGGGCGATTATCTTTTGCACTTGGCAAACGAAAACCGAATTCTACAAGCGTCCCTTTTCTGGATTGATCACCGGCATACATTGCACGGAGCTGCGGAAGCGTCACATGAGATTCATCGATAATAGTAAGGAAATCTTTATTAAAATAGGAAATCAAAGTTTCCGGAGCTTCACCCTCCTTTTTACCAGACAGATGCCTTGAATAGTTTTCAATCCCATTACAGTAACCCACCTCACGCATCATTGCGAGGTCATAATTCGTCCGGCGCTTGATTCTTTCAGCCTCCAGAAGTTTGCCTTCTTTTTCAAACTTTTTTAATTGCTGTTCAAGCTCTTTCTTTATTGCTTTCATTGCGCGCTCCTGCTCTTTCTTGTCGGTAATGAAATGCTTTGTCGGGAAAAGGAAAATATTTTCTTCCTCACCAAGAAATTCTGAAGTCACCGGATCAATCTTTCTAATTGATTCAATTCCTTTGCTATCTAAAATAATCTGATACATATATGTTTCAGACACGGGCATCACTTCAACTTTATTACCAATAGAGCGAAATTGCCCAGAATTCAAATCTGCATTTGTACGCTCAAAATGAATCTCTACCAATCTTTTCATAATATCTGTGCGAGACATTTTGTCCCCCACTTTTAATTTCAAATTCACTCGCTCGTATTCCACCGGACTTCCAAGACCATAAATACAAGATACCGACGCGACAATAATCACATCAGGGCGAGTGAGAAGTGCCTGCGTGCTGGCATGACGAAGACGATCAATTTCTTTATTGATACTTGCATCCTTTTCAATATAGGTATCAGTCGTTGGCATATATGCTTCTGGCTGATAATAGTCGTAATAGGATACGAAATAATGCACCGCTGCATCAGGGAAAAATTCTCGGAACTCTTGCGCAAGCTGAGCAGCGAGCGTCTTATTGTGGGCAATAACGAGCGTTTGCTTGCCTGTCTCTTGGATGACATTGGCCATAGTAAAAGTCTTTCCGGTACCGGTAGCACCAAGGAGAGTCTGCTTCTCCATCCCCTTTTTAAGCCCTTTTAAAAGTCCAGAAATAGCCTCCGGCTGATCCCCCGCAGGCACATACTTACTCTTTAGATTAAAAACACTTTTACTCATATAGTACACAATACGCTATTTTAAAAAATAAATCACGTGTCAATAAAAAAAATAAAGCAGTCCCCGAGAGAACTGCTTTGACATGTTTTTAAAACCTACCCTTAATCATTATCATCATGAATTATTCGAAAATTCTCTGAAGTAATCTTGAGTGGAAATTCATTTGGTTTTTGAATATATAATGGAAATACTTCCCTATATTTTCTTAAAAGGTCCTGATCAAGACGATTTTCTTGAATCTTTTCCTTTTGATACATCGAAGACAGTATTTTCATACGGCATTTCTTGTCATGAAAAGGCAATGTGATTTCAAGAAAAAATTTCTTTACCGGTACTTTATCTAAAGATAGTACCGTCACGAAAAAATAATCATTACCATTAGTGTATAGTCCGACATTATTTTGCATAAATATATTCAAAACATCTGGACCATCAATTGAAATATGCTTATCTCCATTTAGAAGGCGAAGCACAGGTTGATTTTTTTGCTGTGGATATGAATTTACAACATCCTCAACCGTAATTACTGTTTTTGCTTCCATGCGATTGTTTGTTTAATTTAAACAAACAATACAAAGAAATTCTAAAATAGTCAATAGATCTATTTGGAAAGATACTTTTCTAAAAATTCTTTTTTAAATTCAAAAAAGGTGCCGTCAATAATTGCTTGGCGCATATCGGCGACGAGTTTAGTGATGAAGTAAATATTATGAATGGTAGCGAGGGTCGCAGCTTCCATTTCTTTTGCACGAAATAGATGTGAGAGGTAGCAGACAGTATAATTTTTGCAGGTATAACATTCGCAATCCATTTCAAGCGGAGTACTCATATCGATAAACTTGGCATTCATTAAATTAATTTTTCCCTGTTTTGTAAACACTCCCCCATTACGAGCAATACGTGTCGGGCCAACACAATCAAAAAGATCTACTCCATTTTCTACTCCCATAAATAAATCTTCTGGCTCACCGATACCGAGGAGGTGGCGAGGTTTTTCTTCTGGTAAAATTTCATTTACCCATTTTACGGCAGTCTCCATATCTTCTTTTGCAAAACTTCCTCCAATACCGAAGCCATCAAAATCCATTGCACCAATCACGCTCGCAGATTTCTTGCGTAAATTTTCATCTCGCCCACCTTGTACTATGCCAAACAGTGCTTGAGGCGCAAGAGGAAGAGAAGAAAAATTTTGTCCGTGTGGGAACCCCCGTAGAGAGGGTAAAGCGGCAGAATTTTGCTTCTCTTCCTCGAGCTGCAGATGTCTATCCAAACATCTTTTTGCCCATGTATGCGTACGATGCAGTGCTTCTTCTTGATAGCGTAAATCTTCTGTCGGACTCGTGCATTCATCAAAAGCAAAAATAATATCGGCACCGAGATTATGCTGAATCTCAATTGATTTCTCAGGAGTAATATAATGCAAGCTTCCATCAAGATGTGATTTAAACGACACGCCGTCATTCCCTATTTTTGCAAGTGGTGCCTCGCTCCCAATAGACCGCTCCGGAATCATAAAAGATGGATCCGTAATAGAAACCACTTTACCAATCTCTTTTCCATATGCAGCTCCAAGTGAAAATACTTGGAAGCCACCACTATCGGTCATCGTCGGACCATGCCAATTCATAAATTTTCCCAAACCACCAGCTTTTGCAATGAGCTCATCACCTGGCTGAAGATACAGATGGTACGTATTTGCGAGTACGACTTGTACTCCAGCTTCTTTTAATTGCTCTGGTGTTACTGCCTTAACACTTGCTTTTGTGCCGACAGTCACGAACGATGGAGTCTGTATCTCACCATGTGGTGTGGTAATCACACCCGCACGACCAAGACTCTGTTCTATTTTTTTATGTATATGAAATGGAAGCATAATTATTTCTTTACTTCCACCCATTTTAATTCTTGCACATTTATTGGTGAACGAAGTAATACTTTATTTACCGGGTCACGAGGATCAGAGATACGCTCGACGACAATAGCCACAATCTTTGATTGGATATGGGGCAAAATAATATTTGTACCAGTAGGAACTTCCAAATCTTTCGGAATCATCATTTCAAAATTACCCCCACCACGCCCAACGAGCTCCACGCTCGCATTAGACCCTTCTATTTGTGCAGGAGTTGTTTCATTTGGAGTAGAATATAATTTCACTACCGATGTATGTGCGTAGACACTGCTCAATGTCCCAATAGGAACAACGGCACTTGCGTATACTTCTTGTCCTACAAAAGCTCCATCAGCACTACCAATATCTAAAATAAGCGTATCATATGGGGAGCGATTTGGTTTTGCCAAGATAACTCCTAATATAAAATTTTCTTTTGCAGGAATACGATCAAACAATGCCTTAAGATCAGTGTTTTCTTTTAGGAGGACATCATGATCGAGTAATTGCCCTTTTAATCTATTATTTTCTTCAATCAACGCATCATTCTCTTTATAGACTGAAGCTTTGGTGCGAACAACATACCCAATCTTTTCAACATCGGTGGCAATCGTCGTATTTGCTTCCCACAACGGGCGTGCAATAAAATGAAATACTTTTGAAAATGATTTAAATACTCCAAGGAGTGACAAAATAACTAAAATGATTGCACAGAAAAAACCGATGAGAAATCGTTTACGACGCTGATCTTTTTTTCTATCGTGGAGGTACGACATGGTTTGTATTTACAAATACTTCTTTATAATTATCAAAATCATGAAGTGCGACGCCGGTACCACGAGCAACTGCAGTCAGTGGATCTTCGGCAACATAAATTGGAATTTTTATCACACTATGAAGGAGTGTATCGAGTCCGCGAAGAAGTGCACCACCACCCATGAGTACCACTCCACGGTGCATCACATCAGAAAGTAATTCTGGAGGCGTAGTCTCGAGCACTTCGCGCACTCCATCAACAAGCTGAAGAATTGATGGAAGAATCGCTTCACGAATATCTGCATCAGTCACAATTACTTCACGAGGAAGCCCAGTCACCAAATCGCGCCCACGAACTTCGGCTTCCATATATTCACCTTCCACCACAGAACCGATTGCAATTTTCACCCCTTCGGCAGTCTTCTCACCGATGAGTAATTTGAATTCATCTTTCATGTAATTAATAATGTCCGTATTGAGTCTATCTCCGGCAATTTTCAAATTCTTTGAGCGCACAATTCCAGCAAGTGATATCACTGCCACGTCCGTCGTTCCTCCGCCAATATCGATTACCACAGACCCGATTGCTTCTTTTATTGGAAGATTAATTCCCACAGCTCCCGCCATCGGTTCTTCGATGATATACACCTCACGTGCTCCGGCACTTTTTGCAGCATCTTCTACTGCGCGAATTTCCACATTAGTAATTCCTGTCGGTACGCCAATAAGTACACGCGGGCGGATAAATTTCTTTGACATTTTTTCAGCCTTTCCGATAAGGTACGCGAGCATTTCTTCTGTCACTTCAAAGTCCGATATCACCCCATCCACTATCGGGCGCACTGCACGCACGTGGCCTGGAGTTCGTCCGAGCATTTGCTTTGCTTCGGCACCGACTGCTACGATCTGACCTGTCTTTACATTCACCACCACTACTGATGGCTCGTTAATAACAATCCCATGACCATTTAAGTACACGAGTGTATTTGCAGTACCGAGGTCGATACCAATATCATTTGAGAAATTGTTATAAAACTTTTTTAGCATAATAAATCAAGGAGTGCATCCATTCCGACAATATTTCCTTTTTCTTCTGTGCGCTTTTTTACTTCATATCCACCGTCTTTCAAACTGCGAGTAGATACCACGACGCGATATGGAATACCGATAAGGTCACTATCCGCAAATTTTTCTCCGGCAGTAACTCCACTTCGATCATCAAAGAACACTTCTACTCCTTTTTCCATAAGTGACTGATACAAGCTTTCAGCTTTTTCATTTACTTCTGCATCTTCACCAAGTTTAAGGATATGTACTTTAAATGGTGCAATTGCTTCTGGCCAAATAATTCCTTTATCATCTGAAAGCACTTCTACCACAGTACCCATAAGACGCCCTGGGCCAATCCCATAGCTTCCCATAAATACAGATTTCATTTCACCTTCTTCAGTCTGAAATTTCAAATCGAGTGCATCAGAGAAACGTGTACCAAGTGTAAAAATATTTCCTACCTCCACCGCTTTGTGCTCCACGAGTGTCGCGCGGTCAATGCCGAGCTCAGCGAGGACTTCGTCAGTATTTACTTCTTTATTTACAGCAATACCCTTTGCTTCATCGACATAGATTGTATCTTCACCGGCACTCGTAATCGTCTGGAATTCGTGAGAGAATTTTGAAAACATTCCGCCTGATGCAAAAGTAAGATAGGTTAGATGCCCAATCCCTACACGCTGAAATACATTCTTGTATGCCTTTTTAGACTTTTCGTAAAATTCCAAATGTGCCTTTTCATCAATATCAAAAGAGTACAAATCTTTCATAACGAATTCTCGGCAACGCATAATACCGCTCTTAGCGCGAGTTTCATTTCGAAACTTTGTTTGAAATTGATAAATGTATTTTGGAAGGTCGCGATATGACTGAATAAAATTTTTCAGCATTTTTGTAATCGCAGCTTCGTGTGTGACTGCAAGCCCGAGCTCTGTTTCATTTTTTAATTTTGTTTTAAACCACACATCAACGTTTTCATCATTCCATTGATCTGTCGGCTCCCATGTCGCCTTTTCCTGAAGTGACGTAAGCACAATTTCCTGCCCACCAATTGCATTCATTTCTTCACGAATAATCTGCTCCACCTTTTTAAATACTCGAAGTCCGAGTGGAAGGTATGAATACACCCCCGCCATTTCTTTATTAATAAATCCTGCTTTTATAAGGAGCTCAGCGTTCTTTGCCACCTCATCCGCAGGCGCTTCCTTCTTCGTTTTTGTAAACAATGTAGATTGCTTCATATACCCCATACTACTCCAAAACACCTTATTTTACAAACAAAAGACTAGTTGCAAAATAAGGCATTTTCTGGTACTATGTGGCTACTTCCGTGAGGGATTTTTTTTATTAAAATCACCTTGTAAATAGGCTGAAATGCTCAAAAACGGAGGATTATAATTAATTAAAGCCGTCAGGCTATACAAAAATATGTCAAAAGACAAACAGACAGAAGAAATGTACAAGGCCGGTGCTCACTTTGGTTACTCAAAGTCACGCCGTCACCCAAGTACAGCAAACTACATCTTTGCTACAAAGAATGGTGTAGATATTATCAACATTGAAAAGACTGCTGAAATGCTTGAAAAAGTATGTGAGCAGGTAAAAGCACTTGCGCAATCTGGCAAGACTATCCTTTTCGTTGGTACAAAAGCAGAAGCTCGCCAAGCGACAGTTGAAACTGCGCTCGCACTTAACATGCCATACGTAAATGAACGTTGGGTAGGTGGTGCACTCACTAACTGGCCAGAAATCAAAAAGCGTATTACAAAGCTCGTTGATCTCCGCGCGCAGAAAGAAAAAGGTGAACTTGATAAATATACAAAAAAAGAACGACTCCTTATCGACCGTGAAATGGATGATATGACAAAGAACTTCCAAGGAATCATCAGCATCACAAAAACTCCAGATATCCTTTTCGTTATTGACCCAAAGAAAGAACACATTGCAGTAACTGAAGCTCACAAAATGAAGCTTCCTGTTATCGCCCTTATGAGTACAGACTGTAATCTAAAGAGCGTAGAACACCCTATCGTTGGAAATGATGCATCACTTTCAAGTATTGCGTTCTTCCTCGAAAAAGTAAAAGAAGCATACAAAGCTGGCCAAACGGGCGAAGCAGCTAAATAATACCCACAACAGTGTGGTATACTTATTAGTACATTAACTTAATATTTATATTTCTATGGAAATTACTACAGAATTAATTAAAGAACTTCGAGATGCTACGGGTATCTCTGTTATGCAGTGTAAAAAAGCCCTTGAGGAAGTTGGTGGCGACATTGAAAAAGCCCTTATCGTCCTTAAAAAGAAATCTGGAGATATCGCTGCAAAGAAAAGTGATCGTGATGCAAAAGAAGGCGTAATTATCGTAGTAAATGGTACAGGAAAATCTGTACTCCTTGCCCTTCACTGCGAAACAGACTTCGTTGCAAAAAATAGTGACTTTACTACACTCGCACAAGCACTTGCTGATAAAGCACTTACTGAAGGAGTAGACGCAATGAAAGCTGCCTCACTTGATATGATTAATCAGATAATCCAAAAAGTAGGTGAAAAAGTTGAACTCGGTACCGTAAAAGAAATTGATGGTGCAGTTCTCGGAAGCTATGTACACAGTGGTAAAAGTGCAGTAGTGGTATCACTTACTGGTGGAACCACAGACCTCGCAAAAGACATTGCAATGCATATCGCAGCAATGAAGCCAACATATATGGAGCGTGGTGAAGTTACTGAGGATGCAGTAGCGAAAGCAAAAGAAGTATTTGCAAAAGAAGTAGCAGAATCAGACAAGCCACAAGAAATCAAAGACAAAATGCTTGAAGGCAAGATAAATACTTACTTTAAAGAGCAGACACTTATGGATCAGTCATTTATTAAAAACCCAGACATGACCATCAAGGCACTCCTTGAAAAAGAAAAGGCAACGATTGTAACCTTCGTGCGTGAATCTATCGCATAATATTTCTATGGTAGTAAGTATCACATTATTAATACTGTCAGTTATGGTCACTCTCGTGGTGATTAATTATAGTGTGAACGAAGTTCGAACCGGGGCACGCGCAGTAAAAGCTCCTGCTCCGGTACCCGAATTTTCTTTTAGGAAAATAGAGAGATATATGCTATACTTCCTAAAGCATATCGTTCAAGGTATGGTACTCTTTGTAGTTAAATATTGGTTTATTGGGGTCACCAAAATGAAGAAATTCCTTATGGATAAATGGCCAAAAGTACATGCAATAATGAAGAAAAAGGCAGATAAGCCTATCACCAGAACAAGTGCATTTATCAAGCGAACCATTGTTGAATCAAAGATGAAAATCAAGCATATCAAAGAGCACGTTCGTAAGGAGCATGATATGTAATTAAAAAAGTAATACGCCGCTTTAGCTCAGTTGGTAGAGCAACGCTTTTGTAAAGCGAAGGTCCT
>CAZTHH010000018.1:0-9914 GCA_964613545.1 uncultured Candidatus Saccharibacteria bacterium | reverse complement strand
GCAAACAGGCACCTTTCACGTTCAATTGTTCTCCAGGCACTCTTTGAGTGGGATTTCGCTGTCTCTAAAGACGTTGAAAATCCTGATGAAATACTCGAGCGAGACATTGAAGAATTTGGTCCAGGGTTAAATGACGATGAATTCATCAATCAGCTTTTTAAAGGTGTTATAAAGAAGCAGACTATCATTGATGAGATTATCGAGAAAGCTGCACCAGATTGGCCAATTAGTAAAATCTCTATTGTGGACCGTAACATTCTTCGTATGGGTCTTTATGAGCTTCTTTTTGGCGATCGTAAAGAAGTACCACCAAAAGTAGCTATTAATGAATCGATTGAACTTGCAAAAAGTTTCGGTGGAGAGAATTCAAGTCGTTTTGTAAATGGTGTGCTCGGCGCAGTATATAAAGAAATTGGTGAACCAGGAAAGGATGAGACGAGCAAGAAAAAAATTAACCCAAAATTTCTAGAGACTGATCCAGCAAAATTCCCAATTGAAAAAAAGGCAGGTGCAGTGATTTTTTCACGACATGAAGGGCAAATTTATTTTGCATTTGTGCATGATGTCTTTGGGTACTGGACGCTTTCAAAAGGTGGCGTTGAAGAAGGCGAAGATGTAAAGAGTGGTGCAATCCGCGAGATAAAAGAAGAGCTCGGACTTGATATTACTATTGCTGAAGAGCTCGGCTCAAATGAATACATTGCTTCGCACCCAGAAAAAGGAAAGATTCGTAAGCAAGTTACTTTCTTTTTAGCAGAAGCTCCATATGGAGACATCACACTCCTTAATACTTCTGGAGGGCTTGATGATGCAAAATGGTTTCCACTTTCTGAAGTGCCAGAGCTTCGCATGTATGAAAATATGATTCCGTTATTAACAAAGGCAATAGAAATTCTGACTAAATAATATGATTGATTTTGGAAGTTTTGAAAAGAAAATAGGTGTTACCTTTAAAGATAAAAACTTGCTTGAGCAAGCGTTTATTCACCGTTCGTATATTAATGAAAATTCAGGGAATAAAATTTCTCACAATGAGCGTTTGGAATTCCTTGGTGACGCCGTCCTTGAACTTGTGGTGACTGATTATTTATATCGTACGTACAAAGACCGTGATGAAGGAGAGCTCACTGCGTACCGCTCAAGTTTAGTAAATGCAGTAATCATTGGTGAAGTTGCCGGAGAGCTCGCAATGAATGAATACCTCCTCCTGTCACGTGGTGAAGCAAAAGATGTGGGCAAAGCTCGCACATATATCCTCGCAAATACCTACGAAGCATTTGTGGGTGCACTGTACCTTGATCAAGGGTATGATGCAGCAGATAAATTCATCCGCGATTCACTGATTGGAAAATTAAAAGAGATTGTAGAAAAGAAATTATTCCGTGATGCAAAATCGCTCGTGCAAGAGAAATGTCAGGAATTTGTGGGAGTGACGCCAGCATACAAAGTCCTCCATGAATCAGGACCAGATCACGACAAACATTTTACCGTAGGAATATTTTTTGGTACGAATCGTATTGCAGAAGGAAAGGGAAAGAGTAAGCAAGAGGCCGAGCAGTCTGCTGCACGTGCTGCATTAAAGTCTATAGAACTTTCTTCATTTAAATCATTCGGTAAAAAAAGCACCGTTTCATTTACGACACCGATTACGAGTGTCGTCGGTCCAAACGGCTCAGGAAAATCAAATATCGTCGAAGCGATTCGCTTCGTGCTCGGTGAGCAATCAATGAAATCGCTTCGCGGAAAAGGGGGAGTGGATTTGATATTTAAAGGTTCAAAGATGATGTCGGGGGCTTCTCGCGCATCAGTAACGATTACCTTTGATAATAGTAAAAAGATTTTTTCTTTTACTAATTCTGGGCTCGGTGTTTCGCTCGATTTTGATGAGATTTCTATCTCTCGTGAAGTATTTGCTGATGGGGGAAATACTTACAGTATCAATGGCACCGAAGTTCGCCTCAAGGATGTGGTGGATTTGCTCGCGTCAGTAAATATCGGAAGTTCTGGGCACCACATCATCTCTCAAGGTGAAGCGGATAGAGTGCTCAATGCAAGTGCAAAAGATCGCCGTGCAATGGTAGAAGATGCACTTGGACTCAAGGTATACCAATACCGTATTAAAGAATCAGAACGCAAACTTGAAAAGACCGCAATCAATATGAAAGAAGTGCAATCACTTCGCCGTGAGATCGCACCACATATTGCATTCCTAAAAAAACAGGTAGAAAAAATTGAAAAAGCAAAAGTGCTTCGCGATGACCTCTCTGAACTCTATAAAAATTATTTCTCTACTGAAGGTCACTATATTCAAGTAGAGACAAAGCGCCTTACTCATAAGCGCCGGATGCTTGATGAAGCACTCGTATCATTTGAAGAGCGTTTGCAAAATTTGCCACAAAATGTGGCGGATACTTCAGTGAGTACTGAGCGCTCTAATTTACTTCGTGACGAAATGAATATTCGTAATGCATATCAGGAACTTTCACGTACGCTTGGGCGCGTCGAAGGAATGCTCGAAGGTGCGCGTACACCAAAAAGGGTAGCACCGACTCATACGGAGCGTGCAATGTCATATACTGAATGGAATGAATTACTTGATGTATGTGTCGCCGATATCGAAAAGGCACTATCGTTTTCAGACACAGAAAGTATTTTCTCTGTTTTAAATAATCTCAAGCAAAACCTTATTCAGATTCGCACAAAGGATCGCGGGGTAGTGGTGGATGAAGTAGGAGAGGATGATAGCCGGGTGCATGAGCTTGAAGCTCAGCGTGAGACAATCCTTGTTGACCTTCAGAATTTGGAACAAGCGGAAGAAAAAATCCGTGAAGCACTCAGAATGCTCGATATAAAAGAAAAAGATAAAGAAATGGAGCTCCGTGATAGTGAGCGCGTGCGTTATGAAATTTTAAATAAGAAAAATGAAACGATGAGTGAAATGCATTCACTCCGTTTTGAAGAAGAAAAATTGGCAGTAATCAAATCAGCTTTTGAAGCAGAGCTTCGCGAAGCGGGTTCACTCGTAGGAATGCAAGTACTTTCATTTGCACAAAATGGCTTTCGTGATGAGGGTGATGCATTGCCAGATAGAGTGACTCAAGATGAGCTCAAGCGAAAGATTGAACGAATTAAATTTAAATTAGAAGATGCTGGTGCCGGTAGTGGGGGAGATGTACTCAAAGAATACGAAGAGACAGTGGAACGTGATGCATTCCTCGAGCGTGAACTTGGCGATTTAGCGACAAGTAGTAATTCACTTCGCACGCTTATTGATGAATTAAAAGGGACCCTTGATACTGAATTTAAAACAGGGCTCGATAAAATAAATACTGAATTCCAGAATTTCTTTGCACTTATGTTTGGTGGTGGAAATGCACACCTTGCCGTCGTGGTAGAGCACAAGAAGCCTCGCAAAGATGAAGACTTGGAAGGCCTTGCTGAAAATGAAGAAGAAAATTTTGAAGTAGAAAAAGGCGTGGATATCCAGGTAAATCTTCCGCATAAAAAAGTGCGTGATTTAAATATGCTTTCTGGTGGAGAGCGTTCACTTACTTCTATCGCACTTCTCTTTGCAATGTCACAAGTTAATCCGCCACCATTCCTCGTGCTCGATGAGACGGACGCAGCCCTTGATGAAGCGAACTCTCGTAAATATGGAAATATGCTCGAGAATCTTTCAAAGTATTCACAGCTTATTGTGGTGACACACAATCGTGAGACAATGTCTCGTGCACAGGTTCTTTACGGAGTGACCATCGGCGCCGATGGTGCATCTAAGCTCCTCTCTATCAAGCTCGAAGACGCAAGCGTGTACGCAAAATAAGCTTATACGAGTATATTGACTTTTTGTCAAATATATGCTACCATACGACCAAATATAAAAATTCTGTTCTCTGACAATGACGGGGTTAATTTTGGCGAATTGGTGCTTACGTCGAGTCATTTGAAGCTCGAACAAGCATCAATTCACTAAATTTTTCACTAAAACAAAAAAAAGACAACAAATGTCAAAATTCAAATTCCCTTGGAGAGCCGAAATGGCCCCACAAACGCCCGAAGAAGTAACTTCTGCGTACGAACTAAACGCTCATCGTATTGATGACAAAATCGGTGATACCGCTCGAAAGATCGGTACTCTAAAACTCACGCTTGCTAAAATGTGTAAGGAACTTTATGGTCATGAAAATTTTAGTGCTACCACAAAATTCTGGAAAACCATTATTTGGATTCTTGGACTTATTACAGTTGCTGCTTTTGAAATTCCTACCAATTCTGGTGGTTTTGAAATCTTTAACAGAACTCAGAGTCAGACTACTTTTATGGCTAGTGCTTTTGGTATTATAATGGCAATCTTTTCACACTTTACTGGTTATTGTTTGAAAAGAGCTCTTGTTGAAAAGAAACACAAAAAAAATGAGAGTAGCGCTACTATTGCTGCTATTTTGTTGATTGTTTCTTTTGGCCTTTTTTGGTTCATTGCCGGATTTCGTATCTTGTATATGAACAAAATGGGATATGCTCATACTTCTCAAGGTGCTCAAGCTTGGTTTGCAATGTTTGTTTTCTTGTTTGGTGTTGTTTGTTCTTTTATGCATACCACATCCGCAAAAGATGTGGAGCTTGATAAAGTGTTTAGAAGTGAGTTACGCTCGCTTCATAAATTGCAATCTCTTGCTAAAAAGTTGAGTAACGAAAAAGATGCTATAAGTAAACAGCATATTCGGGACCATGCTTCTGCAAAATACTTTACAAACAAAGCTGAAGAAGAAAAAAGAGCAAACGAGCAAAAATACAATGAAGAAGAACAAGAACGTAATGCCGAAGAACAACAGCAAGCAAGAGAAGAGTTTGAGGATTTACTGCGTAGATTTAATCAAATTTTTCCTAATGCAAAAGAGATGTATGATTCTGCTCCTGATAAAGAAGCAGTGAAAAAACATCCTCAGTTCATTGAATGGTACACACAATTAGAATACTTTGTCGGAGTCATCAAAGATCTTGCAGACAGAGTAGAAGGTGGACAAGAGCAGTTCGAAACAGTAAAAGAAAATTTTAACTCTTTAAATAACTAAACACTATGAAAAAGTTACTAATTTTTGCTGGATTATGCGTAATCCTTTTTACTGCTTGTAATAGCGGTAGCGTTGCTCCTTCTAGTGCTGTGTTTATCTTAGTGGACAACACTGAAAAGTGTGAGGACTCTAAAGAGAATTTAATTTCGACACAAAGCTTATGTAACTATTTGGGAACAAACGGCAGTGTGACCTTTCAAAAGGTAAACTCTGTTGCACTGAACTCAAATGTGACTCTCCAGATTTCTATTCCTGATGATGCGACCAGCCTTACAAAAAAGGATATACTTGATCCATTCATTACCCGCCTTGATACACTGAGGGAAAATTTCCTCGGTCCAACGAGTGGTACTGAAGGCTCTAGTATTTACAAACCTTTTTGCCATGCATTTACTGAGCTTAGTCATTCATCTGCGACAAACAAAACCTTGGTTGTAGTATCTGATATGATTGAGAATTCAAGCATTGGAAACTTTTACAAAGACAAACCATTTGCTGAAGTAAAGGCACGTCTTGATAGTTCTGGAGTAAAGATACCTCACAATACGTCAAACATAAAAGTGATTATTTTGTATAACCCAAACGGTGATGCAAAAAAAGAACGACAGTTTGAACGTGCGATGGGGTTTTGGCAACCGATACTTACTGAAGCTGGAATTTCATATATTGTAAAAGCTAATTTATAATTATCATGGAAACAGCAGAAATAAATATAAAAGCGAATGAGCAATTACTGTTAGTAATCCCATTACTTGATGAAATGAAAGAATATATTGAGTCTATCAAACAGACCTTTGTACCGATTAAGTATTATGGAAGATTTAAATATCAGTATGATACACCACGTATTTTGCCAATAAAAGAGTTGTATTCATTTTGTAAAAAAATGGAATTTTTTAGAGACTCATTTCTTGAGTTTAAAAAAACATTTAATGAAAATGATTTACCACCCAAGTTGCACAAGATTTTTATGAAAATTTTTATAAAGATCACACGAGAACAGTTGCGTCAGAATCAAAATACTCATGATTATATGATCGGTGGGTGTTGCGGTGTATGGCCAAAAAGTTCCTCGTATGTGCTAAAACATTGGCATCATTATGATTATTCAGAAAAAACCGAATATTCACAGCATGCATATAATCATATCGTTGGTTATTTTGCACTGTTCTATGACATTGTTGAACTAAAAAAACAACTTGCAGTCTTTTAGCCCCCGTCATTCTATTTTCCAAAACCCGTACTCATTTATATGATACGGGTTTTGTTCTTTTTAATTTGTGATATCTTTTGGATCGACAAAGGCGTAGCCTTTTTGTGCGATTTGAGTGAGAAGTTCATCGAGGGAAGATGCAGACCATGGATGCTCGTGGAGGAGGATGATGGAGCCTGGGTGCAAATCTTTCATTACATTATTTATGAATACTTCCTTTTTCTGTGCACTTTTCTCCCAGTCTTTTGCGGCACCAGACCAATTCATAGAAATCATTCCTTGCTTCTTTACATAATCACGGACTGCTTGCGTGCTTACACCAAATGGCGGGCGAAAGAATCGCACCGTACTCCCAGTTGCATCTTTGATTATTTTTGTATTACTGTCGATTTCTTTTACTATTTTATCAAATTTTATTTGCTTGAGATTTGGGTGATCCCATGTGTGATTCCCAATAGCATTACCATTTTTATATTCGTAGGGAATGGCATCTTTGTAATTCTTTACATGATTTCCATTAATGAAAAAGATTGCTTTTACCTTGTGTTTTGTGAGCGTATCTACCATTCCTTTTGATTGCTTACTTGGCCCATCATCAATAGTGATGAGGACGACTTTTTTATTTCCTTTTGGATCATTGGGAACAATATCAAATACTTTATTTACATGGTAGCCAGGTTGTACTGGAGTACTCGCATGCGTCAAAGTCGCTACTCCAAAGAGGCAGAGGGTAAGGAGGGTAATTTTTAGTGGGATATTTTTCATATTTTTATACAAATAAGTAATCAATTGTTTTCTTGTTCATGTCGGCATTCTTTACTTTAATAGTGACTTTGTCGCCGAGCATGTATTTCTTCTTTGTTTTCTTTCCAAAGATTGCCATTTGCTTTGGGTCAAACATATAGTAGTCATTACCGAGCTCACGCATACGCACCATTCCTTCACATTTTGTATTTTGTTCTTCGACATAGAGGCCCCATTCAGTAACGCCAGTGATGACACCTTCAAATTGCTCGCCAATACGAGTCGACATGTATTCTACCTGCTTATATTTAATACTTGCACGCTCTGCATCTGCTGCTTCTTTTTCGCGGGCAGAAGCTTCGATACTCATTGCTTCGTATTCATACCATTTTTCTTTTGGAATTTGTTTGCCTTCCAATACTTCCGCAAGGAGGCGATGCACAATTACATCAGGGTAGCGACGGATTGGTGAGGTGAAGTGCGTATAGAATTTAAATGCGAGCCCATAGTGACCGATATTTTTTGTACTATAGATTGCTTTTGCCATCGTGCGGATGATAGACGTATGTACGGTATCACGTAGTGGGCTATGCTCGAGCTTACCGACGAGAGCATTAATTTCTTCTGACGGAATGAGCCCATCTTTCATCTTCATGTGGTAGCCGAGTTTTTTGAGGAATGTGGCGAGGTCTTTCATTTTATCTTTATTTGGCTCATCGTGAATACGATAGAGGAAGACACCACCCTTGTTATTCTTTTTATTCGACATGAATTCTGCAACACGGCGATTTGCAAGGAGCATGAATTCTTCGATCATTCTATTTGTGTCTTGGCGCTGTTTTGTGTAGACAGAAATAGGGACGCCTGTCTTCTCATCCAATTTAAATTTTACCTCATCTTGATCAAGTGCAATTGCGCCATCCTTGAAGCGTTGCTTGAGGAGCTTTTTCCCAATTTGATTCATGATATCGAGTTCGTGGAAAAGGGTACCTTTTTTATTGTTCAGCACTTCTTGGGCTTCTTCGTAACTGAACCGTTTGTCTGAGTGAATGACCGTCCGGCCAAACCACTGCGAGAGTACATGTCCATTCATATCCATTTCGAAGACTGCTGAAAAGGTGAGGCGGTCCACATCTGGCTTGAGTGAGCAGAGGTCATTTGAAAGTTCTTCGGGAAGCATCGGAATCGTGCGGTCCACAAGGTATACCGATGTACCACGACGGCGAGCTTCTTCATCGAGTGCTGTTTCAGGGATAAGGTAGTGTGAGACATCGGCAATGTGAATACCGATTTCATACACACCCTTTTTTATTTCAGCAAATGAAAGTGCATCGTCAAAATCTTTTGCATCAAAGGGATCAATCGTCATTGTGGTGACGGCGCGCATATCACGGCGACCTTCCATATCACTTTTATGAATTCCTTTTTCGGAAATTTTTTCTGCTTCTGCGGATACAGTAGGAGGGAAGAGTGCATCAAATCCTTTTTCAAGAGCGATGGCTTCCATCTCTGCGTTGTGTTCCATTGGCATGCCGAGGACTTTTGTTATTTTTCCAATAGGAGCCTTTTTTTGATCTGACCACTCAGTAATTTCGGCAAATACTTTTTGACCAAGTTCGGCACCACCGAGCATGTCTTTTGGAATAATGATATCTGCGTACATTTTTAAATCACTTGGGACAAGGAAATAAATATCGTGCTCTTTTTTTAATATTCCAGCATAGCCCTTTTTAGAACGGCGGAGGATTTCTACCACTTCGCCTGTTTGCACTTTGTCCTTACTTTTTGGATGCAGGAATACCTTTACGATATCACCCTGACATGCCGTATAAAGGAAATTGTGCTCTATTTCCACATCTTCATCGATTCCACGGGTGCGGAGCCGGCCAATACCTTTACCGGAGATAGAGATGGTACCCTCGCGGTAGGCACCTGTATTTGTAGTAGTTTTCTGCATATATGGAGTATAGCATATTAGGCTTTTATTGCATTTTTTTATATATATGCTAGTATATGCCTTATGTTAATGATTCGATTACAAAGAACAGGCCGTAAGAATGATCCCGCTTTTCGCGTGGTTCTTACTGATTCAAAGAACGCTGCTAAGAGTGGTAAGTTCCTCGAAATCCTTGGCTCATACAAAGTGAAAGGTGGTGAAGCTATTTTCAAAGCTGACCGCGTGAAGCACTGGATGAGTATGGGTGCACAGGTATCTGCGACAGTTCACAATTTCCTCGTTGCTCAGAAAATTATTGAAGGCAAAAAGAAAAATGTACTTGCAAAGAAATCTCCTACAAAGAAGCGTAAAGAACTCAAAGCTGCCTAAATAAAAAAACAAAAATCCACCGTACGGTGGATTTTTGTTTGTGTTTTTTAATGTGCGTGTGATATAATTTTTGTAAGCAGGTTTAGTCGACACACTGCACAAGATATTAAGAATAAGCGATAACGATATGATGGCAGACGATAAAGGATTTCTTGAATATGTCGTAAAGGCTCTTGTAGATAATCCAAACGATGTGAAGATTGATCGCACTGTAGATGAAATGGGCGTGCTCATTACCATGACAGTGAACCCAGCAGATATGGGAAAGATCATCGGACGTCAGGGAAATACTGCAAAAGCAATCCGCACACTTCTTCGAGTGATTGGTATGAAGAACAATGCTCGCGTTAACCTAAAGATTAACGAACCAGAAGGAAGTACTCATGTACATGAGAGTGCACATACTCCAGCTCCAGCTGCGGCCGCTCCAATGAGTGACCTCTCAGCAAAGAGTGTAGAAGATGCACTTGAGGATTTGAAAGGAATATAAATTTAGAAAAATAGAAAAACCGCCCCCTCTATCAGGGCGGTTTTTCTTATGTGTAGTTTTATTAGTAAA
>CAZTHH010000017.1:0-10559 GCA_964613545.1 uncultured Candidatus Saccharibacteria bacterium | reverse complement strand
CAGAAGCGTTGGTGCCAAAAGCAAGTACAATCGAAAAAGAAAAATTAGAGAAGCGTCTTTCTCTTATCCGTTCAATGTTGTACTCAAAGATTCGTCCTGAATGGATGTTCCTTTCTGTTATCCCAGTAATCCCTCCAGCACTTCGCCCAATGGTAGCGCTCGATGGTGGCCGTCATGCAACAAGTGATATCAATGACTTGTATCGTCGTGTGATCAACCGAAACAACCGTCTCAAGAAGCTCAAGGAAATTGGTGCGCCAGATGTGATCCTTCGTAATGAAAAGCGTATTTTGCAAGAAGCATGTGATGCGCTTATCGATAACTCAATCGCAAAGCAAAATGATTCACAAGCAGTGTCTCAGAGTCAGAAGCGTGCACTTAAATCTTTGTCAGACAACTTGAAGTCAAAACAGGGTCTCTTCCGTCAGAACTTGCTCGGAAAGCGTGTGGACTACTCAGGACGTTCTGTAATCGTTGTGGGTCCACAGCTCAAGCTTTCTCAGTGTGGTCTTCCAAAGCAGATGGCACTCGAACTCTTCCGTCCATTTGTTATTTCAAAAATTCTTGAAACAGAACTCGCATTTAACATTCGTGGTGCAAACCGTCTTATCGAAGAAGGTGTGCCAGAAGTATGGGCAATCTTAGAAGAAGTAATCAAAGGAAAGTATGTGCTCCTAAACCGTGCACCGACGCTTCACCGTCTTGGTATTCAGGCATTTATGCCAGTACTTATCGAAGGAAATGCAATCCAAGTACACCCACTCGTTTGTACAGGATTCAACGCTGATTTCGACGGAGACCAAATGGCGGTATACGTACCACTTTCACCAGAAGCACAAGCAGAAGCTCGTGACCTTATGGCAGCGACAAAGAACCTCTTGAAACCTCAGGACGGTGTGCCAATCGTAAACCCAAAAATGGATATCGTGCTCGGTTGTTACTGGATGACAAAAACTGTTGAAGGTGAAAAAGGCGAAGGTATGATGTTTACTAGTCCAAACCAAGCAATCACTGCGTTTGACCTTGGTGCAATTACATTCCGTGCAAAGATTAAAGTACTCGGTAGTGAAAAAGCAAAGTACGCTAAATTTGAAGGTAAGCCATTTGAAACAACAGTGGGACGTCTTCTCTTTAACAGTATTCTTCCAGAAACATTCCCATATCTTAACGAAGAAATTACGGTAAAGCGTATGACACACCTCGTGGATGAAATCATTATGGAATACGGTATCGATGCGACTCCAGATGTGCTCGACAAGATAAAGACATTCGGTTACAAATACGCGACATACTCAGGTATCACTTGGGGTATTGAAAACGTGAGTGTACCAAAAGGCAAAAAAGCAATTGTGGACAGTACACGCAAAGAAGAAAATACAGTACTCGAGCAATGGAATGACGGTCTTCTTTCAGAAGAAGAAAAGAGTCAGAAGGTAATTGAAATCTGGGAACTTGCAAAGAAAGATATTGAAAAGCTTATTCCAGAAACACTTGACCCACGTGGCTCAACATACGACCTCGTATTCTCTGGAGCCCGCGGAAGTATGGGATCACTCGTACAGATGTGTGGTATGAAAGGACTTATCGTGAATACATCTGGAGAAACTTTGGACTTCCCAATTATCCCATCATATATCGAAGGTCTTTCACCGCTTGAATACTTCATCACGACACACGGTTCTCGTAAGGGTCTTGCCGACACTGCGCTTAACACTGCAAAGGCCGGATACCTCACTCGCCGTCTCGTGGACGTTGCGCAGGATGTGGTAGTTACTGAAGCAGATTGTGGCACAAAGAATGGTAAGAAAGTATTTGCTGTTGACGGATCATTCGTGGAATACATTCACGGACGCGTACTCCTTGCTGATATGAAAGATGCAGAAGGTAAAGTGCTTTACAAAAAAGGATCACTCATCAATAAAAAGGATGCAATCATTATCGAGAAAGCTGGTATTACAGAAGCATTTGTACGTACACCACTTACTTGTGAAGTAGTGCATGGAATCTGTCAGCAATGTTACGGTGTGGACCTTGGAAGAAATGGACTCATTGCCGTCGGTCAGGCTGTTGGTATTATCGCAGCGCAAGCTATCGGTGAGCCAGGTACACAGCTTACACTTCGTACGTTCAAGGCCGGTGGAGTTACTGGTGTGGACATTACTGCCGGTCTCCCTCGTGTTGAAGAAATTTTTGAACGCCGTATTCCAAAGAACCCAGCAATCGTTTCTGTGACTGATGGGGAAGTACTCGAAGTAGTAAATAATGGAAAAGAAAAAATCATTAAAGTGCTTTCTGACACAAAGGTAGATGGTAAGAGTAATGAAATGGAATATACTGCTCCATTCCGCCGTCAGCCGACAGTGAAGGCTGGAAGTAAAGTGGTAAAAGGTCAGCTCCTTACTGATGGATCTGCTGATATTAATGAAATTGTAAAATTCGGTGGTAAAGAAGCAGCAGAAGATTATATCGTTGACGAAATCAACAAAGTGTATGACCTGCAAAGTGCTTCAATCTCACGTAAGCATATTGAAATCATTATTCGCCAAATGTTCTCTCGTAAGAAGATCAAGGATGCAGGTGATTCAACATTCTCTCCAGGTGAAATCGTGGAATCAATCGAACTTATCGAAGAAAACAATCGTGTTGCCGAAACTAATGGACGTGAAGCAAAAGCGGAAACAATCGTACTTGGTATTTCTGAAGTATCACTTACAACAAAGAGCTGGCTCTCTGCTGCGTCATTCCAAAACACAAACCGTGTGCTTATCAACAATGCCATCCGTGGTGGGGTAGATAATCTCCGAGGACTCAAGGAAAATGTTATCATTGGTAACCTTATCCCAGCAGGTACTGGATTTGATGCAGTACGTCCTGCGCCAGAAGCTGACGTAACACTAGAAGAAACTAATTAATTGTAAAACTGAGAGCGCCGTATACAATTTGTATACGGCACCCCCAGTAAAAGAATATGCAACCCAGGACAAATTCACCTGTAGAGCAGATAAAACAGCGCCTTTCAATTGAAGACGTTCTTTCTGGATACCTGACACTCGTTTCTTCTGGACCAAATTTTAAAGCACGATGCCCATTTCATAATGAAAAGACGCCATCATTTTTTGTCTCTACTGAACGAAATAGCTACTACTGTTTTGGGTGTTCAGCGAAAGGGGATATATTTTCTTTTGTCGAGCAATTCGAGGGAGTAGATTTCCGTGGCGCGCTCAAAATTTTGGCAGCTCGTGCAGGCGTGGACCTCAAAGAATTTAAAGGTGAGCGTGATAGTACTTCTATCATTTATGAAATCATGGAAGCAGCGACTACTTATTTTGAAAAAGAATTTGCACGTTCTCCGGCAGCGCGCGCGTACCTCATTGAACGTGGACTTACCGATGCAACCATTGCTGAATTTCGTATTGGGTTTGCCCCTGATGCATGGCAGAGTGTTTCGACGTATCTTACTAATGCTGGATATACCGAGACAGATATCGCTCGTGCGGGGCTCATAAAGAAGTCAGAAAAAAGTACTGATACGAACAGATTTTATGATAGATTTCGTTCTCGAATTATGTTTCCGATTTCCGATTCAAGCGGGCGAGTGATTGCGTTTTCTGGCAGAATTTTCGGTAAAGAAACAGATATTGATGCAAAGTATTTAAATAGTCCGGAAACAGAAATTTTTAACAAGAGCAGTACACTGTTTGGTATTGATAAAGCAAAGTTTGAGATTCGTAAACGTGGGTATGCAATTATCGTCGAAGGACAGATGGATTTACTCCTTTCTCATCAAGCAGGATTCACTCATACCGTAGCGACCTCTGGTACAGCACTCACTGCACAAGTGGCAACTGGTGGGGAATCGATTATCAATAATTTAGGACTTATTCGAAGACTTGCACCAAATGTTCTTTTTGCATTTGATGGTGATACTGCGGGAGTGCGTGCTGCGGGTAGAGCTTCCAAAATTGCACTCTCCCTTGATATGCAGGCAAAGATAGCAGTACTTCCTGATGGACGTGACCCTGCAGATATAATCAAAGATGATAGTAATGAATGGAAAACAATTTTAAAAAATGCAAAGCATATTGTCACTTTTTTTACCGAGCGGATTATAAAGGAGCATACTGATATGCGCGCACAAGGCAGAGCCGTGCGTGAAATTGTATTTCCGTATATCAGTGCAGTAAAAAGTGCGATCGAGCGCGCCGGATATTTAAAAGAAGTGGCAAGCCTGACTGGAATTCCACTCCCCGCACTGACGACAGATTTTGAATCATTTGATAAAAGTATTGGTGCTGATACTCGTACTGAAAAAGAAATTATACCTGTACCAAAAGTAGTAGAAAAGAAAGATGATCGTGCTCGCCGATTTTTTGGAGCGTTATTTTATAAAGAACAAGATGATGAGTGCATGAAGGCGCTCACACCGCTCTATGATTCCTTTAAGGAAGCGGTAGGAGAAGGGCCATATGGAGGCTATATGGGGCTCTATGAACCCTATAAAGAGGTTCTCGCACTGGAAGCTGAAATGTGGTATGGTAATGACACAGCAAAGATGATAGTAGACCTTTCCGAGCTTGCGCTTAATATAGAAGAAGAAGTTCTTACTACCGAAAGCGAACAATTACGCCGGTCCATGAATGAAGTCTCAGAATCATCGGAAAAAGAAGCTTTATTAACCCGATACCAAACATGTATTAATAGGATTCATCATATTAAAAGTCGTCGTTCACAATAATCATCAAGCGTATTTGATTTACCAAAATCATGCTTGGCATAAGCTAAATCATATGAAAAAGAAACAAATAACAAAAAAGAAAATAGTGAAGAAGGTAATAAAATCTACTCCAAAAAAAGTAGTGAAAACGACGGCGAAAAAAGTGGTGGCAAAGAAAGTAAAAGTAGTAAAGAAGCCAATTAAGAAAGTGGTAAAAAAAGCAGTGAAGGTAGTAAAGAAAGTTGTCGTTAAAAAAGTAGCAGTAAAGAAAGTAGCAGCACCAAAAGCAAAAAGTACTGCGGCAAGTCGTAAGGCAGGAGACCTTGAAGCAAAATCTAATGAAGTGATTGAAAAAGGAAAGAAGCGTGGCTTCGTGACGTACGATGAAATTATCAAAACTTTCCCAGATATTGAAAGTAATATTTTCTTCCTTGATGAGCTATACGAAAAATTATCTGTAGCTGGTATTGATGTGCTCGAAGGTGGAAATCTTCTCGATATGGATGGAACGACAGAAAAGGCAGCGCTCAAGTATAGTAAAGACAAAGAGACGTACGATTCTATTCAAATGTATTTGAAAGAAATTGGGCAGTATCCACTGATCTCTGCTGCTGATGAAAAGGATCTTGCGCGCCGTATTGAAAAAGGGGATTTAGAGGCAAAGAATTTGCTCGCTCGTGCAAACCTCCGCTTGGTGGTATCTATCGCAAAGAAATATGTCGGACGAAGTTCTGACCTCACACTCCTCGACCTTATCCAAGAAGGAAACCTTGGACTCTTTAAAGCAGTTGAGAAATTCGATTGGACGAAAGGATATAAATTCTCAACCTATGCGACATGGTGGATTCGCCAATCAATCACTCGTGCGCTCGCCGATCAATCTCGAACGATTCGTATTCCTGTGCACATGGTAGAAACTATTTCAAAATATAAGCAGGTAGTGCGCCGTCTCTCACAAGACCTCGGGCGTGAACCACTTGCCGAAGAAATTGCGACCGAAATGAATCTCGATGTTGAAAAAATTCATGTGATTGAACAGATTAACCAAGAGACTGTCTCGCTCGAGCAGCCAATTGGTGATGATGATGAAAAGTCTACTCGTGGTGAATTTATTCCTGACGACAAGATTCTTCGCCCAGACCAAGATTCATCTCGCCGAATTCTTTCTGATCAGATTAAAGAGGTCCTCGCGGAGCTTTCTCCAAAAGAGAAAAAGATTCTTGAACTGCGATATGGACTCCTTGATGGTGTCCAGCATACACTCGAAGAAGTAGGCCAAGAATTTGGGGTGACTCGTGAACGTATCCGTCAGATTGAAGCAAAGGTACATGAAAAGCTTCGTCATAACGAGAAGATTCTAAGACTTAAAAATTACTTTGATTAACAACAGAAGAACATAAAAATAAAACACCGGACGATTCCGGTGTTTTATTTTTATGTATTATTTGAAGTAGGTATCAAGTGCGAGGTTGAATTTCGCTTCGTCCGCACCAAGGATTGGAATTTGTGTTCCATCTGGAAGAATAAGAACAGTGTGTGGTGTTCCACGAACTCCAATTCGTACTCCGTCTTGGTAATCTGCTTCTACTTTTGCGTCCATGTCAGTGCTTGCAAAACAAGTTGCAAATTTAGTTTTATCGATGCCAATTTTTGCTGCGTATGCGGGGAGTAGTGCTGGGTCCATTTTGTTATTTGATGGAGTATTTACAAAAATCATATCAATATATTTCCAAAATGCATCATTACCCCCAATACTTGCGACACATTCAGTTGCGCGTGCTTCATTTCGTGCTTTTGGATGGAGAGAATCAAGTGGGAAGTGGCGATATACCCATGCAATTTTTCCTGGGTATTTAGTAAATGCTTTTTGAATGACGGTGTGAAATGTTTTACAGAATGGGCATTCAGTATCTGAGTATTCCACAATAGTGAGTTGTGCAGTATTTGCATTTCCTCGTACGTGATCTGTAGTATCGATTGGTGCAACGGGGACTTGAGCAACTGCCCCTGCTGGTTCTTCAGCTACTTGTTTTTTATCAGTAAGCACTTTGGTATTTTGTGCGGGCATTTTTGTCACAATAAGACCAACCATAATAAGAAATCCTGCGACGATAATGGCGCTTGGGATTGATAATTGTTTTGTTTGTTTTTCCATAATAGACATATTCTACCATAGACAAAGGATTGCATGCTAGTTTCTATTCTGTGATATAATGAGTACGTAAAGGTCTTTATTAATTAATTTAAAATAATAATCATATGTCATGTAATTGTACTAATGGTGTGTGTACTCCAATGTGTGTAGCAGCAAAAATTGCTGGAGTACTCGTACTTGTTGGAGGACTTAACTGGGGACTTACTGGAGTTGGAATGCTTCTCGGTATGAACCTTAATGTAGTAAATCTACTTCTCGGTATGTGGCCAACACTCGAGAGTATTATCTACGTTGTTGTAGGTATTTGTACACTCGTAAAGATTTTTGGTTGCCCATGTGGCACATGCAAAGGTGGTGCTTCTGTAGCTCCAACTGCTGCAAATATGTAATTGTGCTCATTAAAACACCCACACTATCTCTATCTGGTGTGGGTGTTTTACGTTGACAAATAAGCATATTTTAGCTATTATATACTTTATAATGACGACGACATTTGATATTGTCTACTACATATTGCTTTTCTTTGCGATCTATTTTCAAGTATTTTTTCTTGTGGTGTTATTTGAAAAGAGGAAAGATTTACATGAAGAATTGCCACCCGAGCTCCCGTACTATCCATCGGTGTCTTTTTTGGTTCCATGCTGGAATGAAGAATCCACTATTATTGCGACGGTAGAGTCAGTGCTCTCTGTAAACTATCCAAAAGATAAATTACAGGTGTTTGTCATTGACGATGGAAGTACTGACCACACATGGAGTAAAGCACAGAAATTTGCCAAACATCCACAGGTTACCTTACTTAAAAAAGAAAATGGTGGCAAGCATGAGGCACTCAATCATGCGCTCAAGCAAGTGACTTCTGATTTAGTCATTTCGTTTGATGCAGATACAAAGATTGCATCTGATTCATTGCTCTATGCAGTGCAGTATTTTATTAAAGATAAAGAACTCATGGCATTGGGTGGTGCTGTGCTCATCGAATCACCTCGTACTATTGCACAAATGGCACAGAGCGTTGAGTATCAAATGTTTTCATATACGAAACGCATGCTCGGTTTTGTTGGTGGGGTGCTTGTGGTACCAGGAGCATTTTCTGTATTCCGTCGTGAAATTTTTGATAAAATTGGGGGATATTCACGAGGGCATAATTTGGAGGATCTCGAACTTACATTCCGTATTCATGACCATGGATATAAGGTAAATCATTGCCATACTGCAATTGTCACGACAAAAGGCCCCGCGTCTATCCGGGCACTGTTCAAACAACGTCTTCGCTGGGGATATGGATTTTTGTCTAATGTAACTGATTATAAAAATACTATTTTAAATAGAAAATTTGGAAACTTTGGTTTGTTTACCGTGCCCATGAGTGTATTTTCATATGTGCTCATTGTGTTTGTATTTTTTGTGTCACTCTATCGAATCGGTATGTTTGTCGCTGATAAAGTATTACAATTTTCACTCGTTGGGTTTACCAACGTGTCATTTCGTTTTGATTCATTCTTTATTAGTACGAGTGTCATGACACTGATTGGGCTCGCTATGTATATCCTCATTTTCATCTCTATTTTTATGGGAAAACGTATTTCTAAGGTAGAACGAATTAGTTTGCGAGCGCTCGGCGCCTTCCTGCTTCTGTATAGTGTGCTCGCACCACTGTGGATACTTCGCACGCTCTACAATTGGATTTTTACCAAAGAAGTTGCGTGGCGTTAATTATTAGTATATAAATAGCAGTATGTCTTTCAAACGATACATTATAGTTTTTATTATTACAGGGATTATTTTTGCCTTTACATTCTGGCTGAGTAATCAGCTTAGTGCTGGTAAGGTACGTGAAGTGCGTGATCTTGAAGATCAGATTGCCCTCAATATTCTCTCTACGGAAACTCGGTACTCACTCCTTGAAAATTCTTCTTGTGACCATCTGAGCACAAATAATACGAATGATATCGGACTCAATAGTGAACTTAATGATATGGCACACCGCGTAAAATTCATGGCAAGCCAGCTTGGGGTAAATGATGAAAAAGTTATCTCATTAAAGAAATACTATACACTGCTTCAGATTAAAGATTATTTACTCACAAAAGAATTATATAATCGCTGTGGTACGCACATCGTATCTATTTTGTATTTGTACCAAGAGGATTGTGCTGAGTGTGTAAAACAATCCATCATCCTTGATGATTTAGCAAATCGTTATCCTGAGATCCGTGTGTACTGGATTGATAAAGATTTACAGACTCCAGCACTTGATACACTAATCTCTATTTTAAATATCAAAAGTACTCCAAGTATTGTGATTCGGAATAAAGTCTACGACAGTCTACAAACCACTGCTGATATAGAAAGTTATATTCCTCAGATTGCTGTATGGAAAAAAGCTGCTGAAAAAAAGGAAGCTGATGCAAAGAAAAAACCTACAACTACAATTAAAACTGAAGTACCAGCAAGTACGAAACCAGAAGCAACATCTCCCGCGTTGTAATTAATTACAAAACGTGTTGTTTGAGCGCGATGATCTTCTTTTCTATGAAACGATAGGAGAGATGTGCGATACCGATAGTCCCCACAAAAGAGAGTATTGTAATGAGTGCTGGTGAAGAAATAGCGTACATACGAAGCACAGAGAATACAAGTGCGATTACTATTGAGTGATATGCATACAGGCCGTAAGATATCTTGCCGAGGTAGGTAATGTATGGATGGGTGCTTGCTTTAAAGAATGAATGAGCTGAGTAGTTTTGCTCCATAATAATACACGCAAATAGAAAAGAAAAAATAACCGGAAGTAATGCTACATAGAGCGGGGTAAGGCTTTCAGTGATGAAGCCATGTGGAAACATTTTAATATAGAGACATCCAATAATGAGTAGGTAGAGAAACCGTACTCTTTTCTTTGTGAAAAAGAGCCCCATTCGTTCACTGAAATTCTTACGATGAAATGCAAAAAAGCCAAAGAGTGCGCCGACAGCAAGATCACTTACGACGGAAAATGTGGAGTAAGAGACTACTGCATACTTATTAAAATTAATATAACGAAATACGGTTCCAAATATAATAAGCCCGAGTAATATATATGGCATATATTTCTTTTTGCTATATGACACGATGAGTGGCCAGACGAGGTAGAATTGTTCCTCGACTGAAATTGACCAAAGGACTGCAAGGGCGACACTCAAACCGCCAGGGGCAATGAGGTAAAAGTTGGTAATAAATCCAAAGAACCATGGAAACGAAGCAGGGTTAAAACCGATTTCAAATGGTAAATGAGTAAAATTAATTTGAGATAAAAGAATGCTTAGGATGAGCACCATAAAATATACTGGCCAAATACGGAGAATCCTGCGCGCATAAAAGTGAGTAAGTTTTATATACCCACGAGCCGATTCTTTTTCAAAGTATAAAAGAAAGGTAATAAGAAAACCTGAGAGTACAAAAAAGAAACTCACTCCGAGATCTCCTTGAGCGAGAAACAATTTCCCATCCCAAATAAACAGTACGGCATGAGAAATGAATACAATTAAAAAAGCAAAAAATCGGAGTCCATCAAGGTGGGGGAAATATGGTCTTGATTGAATCTTTTGCATTGAGAGTTTTATATTATTGGAGCCGCTTCTCGGACTCGAACCGAGGACCTTCGCTTTACAAAAGCGTTGCTCTACCAACTGAGCTAAAGCGGCGTAT